>NZ_DGRS01000026.1:0-2838 GCF_002391155.1 Megasphaera sp. UBA4382
CCGGAATAACCGCGCCATGCCATAATTGATGAGGATCATCACCGCAACGACGACGACAGCCGCTTCCAGACTGTGCAGCCCCGACGTCATCAGGATGACCAGATTCAGTTTGAATCCCAGCAGGATAATACCGGCCCGTAAAAATTTATTGGCAATGAATCCCGTGCTTTCCCGGGCCGTCAGGGTCAGCGTACGGAAGAGCTGAAACGCCATACCCAGAAGCAGAGCCAGCACAAGATGGCCAATCAGGGAAAACCCCGGCAGCTTTGCCAGCTGCCAGCCTGCCAGGGAACAAGCCAGTGTCAGGATGACCCCGACAGAGGCGCGATGCCATTCCACAAATTTCATGTTACTCATTTTTGTCCACTCCTCTATTTCTCGTTGCGATGGAATAAGTATACCGCGCCTCTTTTCATATGAAAAATACCGATATATAATATATACCATAAGTAAATACTTATACTAACAGAGGTAATCTCATGACTATCCGCCACTTACAAATATTTATCGCCGTCTGCGAAACCATGAATATGACCCACGCTGCCCGGCAGCTGCACATCAGCCAGCCATCCATTACCCAGGCCATCCATGAACTGGAAGATCACTATGGGCTGTTGCTGTTCCATCGTCTGGGCCGGCGTATCTTCGTGACTGCTGCCGGCCAGCACCTCTTGCAATATGCCTACCAGATTACATCCCTCATCGAAAAAGCAGAAACGGGGATGAAATCCCTGCAAAATCAGATTCCCATACGTCTGGGTGCCAGCATTACCATAGGGGAAGTCCTGTTGGTCGAATTACTGCAGCACGAACACGTACGGCTGCCCGGGCAGGAAATCCTCTCAGAAATCCACAACACCAAAGAACTGGAACAACGGCTTATGGAAGATAAACTGGACCTGGCTCTCATCGAAGGCCGCCTGACATCTCCTTACCTCACGGCCCTTCCATTCCTGACAGACGAACTGACGGCCATTGCCGCTCCTCAAAATCCCTGGAGCCGGAAGGAAATCCGCCAGTGCCACGATCTGGACCATATCCCTGTATTTCTGAGAGAGTCTGGCAGCGGCACACGGGAATTGTTTGCCCGCATCATGGACGATCACGCCATTCCCTATCATGTCTGCGGCGTCTACAATAATTCCGAAGCCATCAAAAAAGCCGTCATAGCCAATCTGGGGACAGCCTTTCTCTCGCGCCGCCTGGTACAACGGGAAATCGAAGAGGGACTTCTATGTGAACTTCCCCTGCCGGGCCTTTCATTTCAGCGTATCTTCCAAATTGTCTACCATAAAGATAAATTTCTCACGCCATCCATGACCCACATCATCCGGGAATGCCTCACCATCCAAAACTGGCTGCCGGGGACCCACCCCGGCGAGGGTATCTGAGATAATTAAGAAACGGAGGTTTGTTCTATGAATCGTGTACAAGCAGGATTATTTGATTTTCTGGAAAAGGCCGTATCCCCCTTCCACTCGGTTAAAGCAGGTATTTCCCTGCTGGAAGAAAAAGGATTTACGCCTCTTTCCTTATCTCATACGTGGTCACTGACGCCGGGAAAGGCATACTATACCCGCGTATTCGGTTCGACGCTCCTGGCATTCCGCATCGGCAGGAAGCCGCGTAGTCACCTGCACATCGCCACGGCCCATACGGATTTCCCCTGTCTGCGCATCAAGCCCCATGCGGCGATTCAGACACAGCAGTACGGGAAACTCAATGTCGAAGTATATGGCGGCATGATCCGAAACACCTGGCTGGACCGCCCGCTGTCTCTGGCCGGTAAAATCGTGCTCCGCAGTGACGACGCCTATCATCCGGATGTGCGCTATGTCGATGCCCGCCGCCCTCTCCTTACGATTCCTCACCTGGCAATCCATATGAATCCCACGGTAAATGAAGGGGAAAAACTGAATCCCCAGAAAGACATGCTCCCCTTGTTCACCCTGACTGACCGGGATTCTTCCGGCGATGACCGGTCCGTTTTCCTGCAATTTCTGGCAGACGAATTTTCCCTGCAGGCAGCCGATATCCTGTCGTACGAATTGACGGTGTATCCGACAGAACCGCCTTGTCTCTTGGGGCGGAATAATGAATTCATTTCCGCCTCCCGCCTGGATAACCAGACATCGGTATATGCCTGCCTCATGGGCCTGATCCATGGCACCAGTACGGATGGAATCAATCTCATCGCCCTCTTTGACAATGAGGAAGTCGGCAGCCGCAGCAAGCAGGGGGCCGCATCACTCGTCTGCCCTCAGATCCTGCAGCGGATATACACCGGACTCGGATATACGGAATCGGAATTATGGGCCGATATGAGCGGCGGATACGTCTTCTCCCTCGATGCCGCCCACGCGTACCACCCCAACTATCCCGATAAAACCGATCCCACCAACCTCCCCGTCCTCAACGGCGGTCCGGTCCTGAAAATAGCCTGCAGCCAGACCTATGCCGGCGATGCCGAGGCGATTGCCATCGCCCGCAGCCTCTGCGAAAGCCAAGATATCCCCTGTCAGTTTTTCCTGAACCGCTCGGACATGCGCGGCGGCTCTACCCTGGGATCTCTCCTGTCGGCCAACATGCCCATGCGCACCATGGACATCGGACTGCCACTTTTGGCCATGCACTCTGCCCGGGAAACCATGGGAGCAGCAGACCAGGAAGCCCTGCAAAAACTGATGACCCTGTTCTTCAGCCGGTAACCGGGAAAAGCAAACGAGGCTTACCGCATGATAGCAACTGTTTCATGCGATAAGCCTTGTCTGTTTAGTATGGGGACGGTATATTTCGATGAAACCTTATTTTGTCTAGTGAACGTACCCCCGTCTATAG
>NZ_DGRS01000063.1:0-15248 GCF_002391155.1 Megasphaera sp. UBA4382
GGTGATGTAGCCGCGGACGATGCACTCGATGGGCAGCATGGTGAGCTTCCTGCACAGCATGCTGTTCCCGGTAAACTCCGGCCTGCGGAAGTACTCCGGCATGTCCTCCACATCCACGCTGATCATGTGGTTCGGGACGATATCCTTCGTAAAATCAAACCAGAAGCGGGACATCTGTGTCAGAACAGCGCCTTTCTGGGTAATCTTGTTCTTGAGGATATGGTCAAAAGCAGAAATACGATCGGTTGCTACCATGACGATGCTGTCGCCGATATCGTATACTTCGCGGACCTTGCCCGATTTAAACGGTTTATATTCTTTCATGCTGCGCCTCCATCACCAAATAGTAATTAACATGTACACGAGAACACACTTATGATACCATAAAGCATTTTATCCTGCCAGTATCAGTTTGTACTTTTAAGCAGGATTTCTACTTCACGCCCGCCAGTTTCGCCGGATCCATATGGGCATCGAATTGTTGCGCCGTAACCCACCCACTTTGAAGGGCCGCTTCCCGCAGGGTCAGTCCTTCTTTGGCCGCTTTTTTGGCAATAAGACAGGCTTTGTCATAGCCTACGACGGGAACCAGACCGGTTACGAGGATCAGGGACTGGTGAAGATTATAGTCGATTCTGGCCAGATTCGGGCGGATGCCTGTCACGCAGTGGCTGCGGAAGGAATCCATGACATCGCTGAGAAGGCGGATGGACTGAATGAGGTTATAGGCGATGACCGGCATGAAAACGTTCAGTTCAAAGTTCCCCTGGCTGGCGGCAAATCCCATGGCCGCATCATTGCCCATGACCTGGACGGCCACCATGGTAACGGCTTCGCACTGGGTCGGATTGACTTTGCTGGGCATGATGGAGCTGCCCGGTTCGTTTTCCGGTATGAAGAGTTCCCCGATGCCGCAGCGCGGGCCCGAAGACAGCCAGCGGACATCGTTGGCGATTTTCATGAGGTCGCAGGCCAGGGCCTTCAGCATGCCATGGACGACGACCAGTTCATCCTTGCTCGTGAGGGACTGGAACTTATTGGGTGCCGTGTGGAAGGCCGTGCCGGTCAGCTGGCTGACGATTTCCGCAAAGCGCACGTCATAGCCTTCGGGGCAGTTGATGCCCGTTCCGACAGCGGTCCCGCCCATGGCCAGGTCGCGGAGGAAATCGACGCCGCGGGTCAGCATTTCTTTATCGCGCTGGATCATGCGGGCCCAGCCGCTGAATTCCTGCCCCAGTGTCAGCGGGGTGGCATCCTGAAGATGGGTACGGCCGATCTTGACGATATCCTTAAATGCCACTTCTTTTTCGTGAAGGGCTTCATAGAGCCGGTCCATGGCGGGGAACAGCTGCTGTTCGATGAGCAGCACTCCTGCCATGTGCAGTCCCGTCGGGAAAGTATCATTGGAACTCTGGGAATGGTTGACGTGGTCATTGGGATGGACCGTTTCTTCCATGCCCCGTTCTTTCAGGATCTGAACGGCACGGTGGGCCACGACTTCATTGATGTTCATATTGAACTGGGTGCCACTGCCAGTCATCCAGACGGACAGCGGGAAATTGCCATCGAGTTTTCCGGCGAGGATGTCATCGCAGGCCTGTACGATGGCATCGGCCCGTTCAGGCGTGACGACGCCCAGTTCCTTGTTGGTCAGGGCTGCGGCTTTTTTTAAATAGGCAAAGACCGTCACCATTTCCGGCGGGATTTTTTCTGTCCCGATACGGAAATTTTCAAAACTGCGCTGTGTCTGGGCGCCCCATAATTTATCGGCGGGAACCCTGATTTCTCCCATTGAATCTTTTTCTATACGATATTCCATACAGTATCTCCCCTGTCATCCAAACAGAAAAAGCCCAGGACCCTCGTGGATTCCGGGCCTCATTGCCTGGTGTCAATTATTTTTTTAAATGGCGCAATCCCTTGGCGCCAATATCGGAGCGTACCTGCTGTCCGTCAAAGGAAATCCTGCGGACATTGGCATAGGCTTTATCGATGGCTTCCTGCAGGCTGTCTCCGACAGCGGTCACGCCGAGGACGCGGCCACCGTTGGTCTGGTACAGGCCATCTGCTTTTTTCGTTCCCGAATGGAACACGACGATATCGTCATCCACGGCGTCGAGGCCGGAAATGACATCGCCTTTATGGCTGGAAGCCGGATACCCCTTGCTGGCCATAATGACGCAGCAGGCAGCGCCCTGTTTCCAGTGAACCATGTCGCGGCGCAGCGTCCCCTGGGTGCAGGCATACATGATCTGTGCCAGGTCACCGTCGAGGAGCGGCAGGACGGCCTGCGTTTCCGGATCGCCGAAACGGCAGTTGAATTCTACGACTTTCGGGCCACCGGCTGTAATCATCAGCCCGGCGTACAGGCAGCCCTGATAGGTGATGCCTTCGTTTGCAAGACCCTGGACGACGGGGACCAGTATCGTATCATACACGGTCTGGATCAGTTCCGGCGTCATTACCGGAGCCGGGGCATAGGCGCCCATGCCGCCCGTATTGGGTCCTTCGTCATTATCGAAGATACGCTTGTGGTCCTGGGCAGAAATCATGGGTACAATCGTTTTGCCATCGACAAAGGCCAGGAGGCTGGCTTCTTCGCCGACCATACATTCTTCAATGACGATGCGGCCGCCGGAAGCGCCAAAAATATGGTCTTCCATCATGGCATTGACGGCATCGACGGCTTCTTCCACGGTCTGTGCCACGACGACGCCCTTGCCGGCAGCCAGTCCGTCGGCCTTGACGACGATAGGAGCCCCCATTTTATGGATATAGTCTTTTGCCGCATTGCCATCGGTGAAAGAGGCATAGGCCGCCGTCGGCACATGATACTTCTTCATGAGATTCTTGGCAAATACCTTGGACCCTTCCATCTGGGCCGCCGCCTTATTGGGGCCAAAAACGGCAATGCCTTTTTTCTGGCATACATCGGCAATGCCTTCTGTCAGCGGTACTTCGGGACCTACAACGATCATGTCTATGCCTTTTTCTACGGCAAAATCGGCAATGCGGTCCAGTTCTTCCACCCCGATGGGCACACATTCTGCTATAGAAGCCATGGCATCGCTGCCAGGCAGGGCATACAATTTGTCTACGCTCGGACTCTGGGCCAGTTTCCAAGCCAGGGTATGTTCACGGCCACCGCCGCCAATAACGGCTACGTTCATCAGTCAGCCGCCCCCTTTTCGACCTGTTCCGACAGGTAGGCCGCAATCGCGGTATCATACTGGGCCGTATGCTGGAAGGCTTCCCGTGCCAGTTCCAGGCGGTAGGCGTCGGTAAATTCCCCGTCTTTTTTCAGGATATCGATGATTTCGCCATACTTGGCCGGATTGGTGACGATGGCGACGTATTTGTTGTTTTTAGCCGATGCCCGGACCATGCAGGGACCGCCGATATCGATGTTTTCAATCGCTTCTGCCAGGGTAACGCCCGGTTTGGCAATCGTCTGCTGGAAGGGATACAGATTGACGACGACCAGATCGATGGGGGTAATGCCATGATTTTTCATATCCTGGACGTGGGACGGGTTATCGCGGACGGCCAGAATGGCACCGTGAATCTTCGGATGAAGCGTCTTGACACGGCCATCCATCATTTCGGGGAAACCCGTTACGTCCTGTACTGCCATGACAGGCACACCTGCTTCTTTTAATGTCCGCATGGTGCCGCCTGTCGAAATAATTTCAATACCCAGATCTGCCAGGGCTTTGCCCAGTTCAACAATCCCCGTTTTATCAGATACACTGAGAAGCGCGCGTTTTACCTTCATCATGATTCCTCCTTAACCCTGAGTGCCACGAACGACGTTACCATCGATTGTCAATTTATCATCACAGAAAAGCTGTACGGCCCGGACGTAGGTCGGATGTTCCTTTGTCAGTATCCGGGCTGCCAGTGTATCTTCCGTGTCATCTTCCAGTACGGGAACGGCCGACTGCAGGATAATCGGCCCGGCATCCATGTCGGGAACGACGAAATGGACCGTACATCCAGCAATCTTGACGCCGGCTGCCACAGCCTGTCCCTGGGCGTGAAGGCCACGGAAGCTGGGCAGCAGTGCCGGATGGATATTGATAATCTTATGTTCATAATGAGAAATGAAATCACTGCTCAGCAGGCGCATGAATCCTGCCAGGCAGATGACATCAGCCGCATACGGTGCAATGGCATCGAGGATATACTGTTCGAATGCCTGTTTGCTATCAAAGGATTTGCGGTCGGCGACGATGACGGGAACACCCCAGGATTTTGCCTTGTCGATGCAGGCTGCCCCGGGAATATCCGTTACGAGAGCCTTGATTTCGGCATTGATCGTGCCATTTTCTACGGCTTCATGAAGTGCTTCCGCATTGGAACCGCGTCCGGAAGCAAAAATGACCATCCGTTTTTTAGTCATCGAAGGCGCCTCCCTTGAGAGTTACGCGGACATCGCTCTGAACGGCCCTGCCGATGACATAGGCCTTTTCGCCGCGGCTGGACAGATTTTCCAGTACGGCATCGGCTTCTTCAGGAGAAACGATCATGATCATGCCGATACCCATGTTGAAGGTACGGTACATTTCTTCCCTGGCCACGCCGCCCCATTTCTGCAGCAGGCCGAAAATCGGGAGCTGCGGCCACGATGTCACGTCGATTTCTACGCCGATTCCCTTGGGAAGGACGCGGGGGATATTTTCATAAAAACCGCCGCCGGTGATATGTACCATGCCTTTGACGTTAAAGTTGCGGATGATCGGCAGGCACGGACGGGGATAGAGACGGGTCGGCGTAAGCAGGCATTCACCGATGGTCATGCCCAGTTCGTCGACGTACTGATCCAGTTTCATGTTCTGCCGTTCCAGTACGATTTTGCGTACCAGTGAAAAGCCATTGGAATGAACGCCTGTAGACGGAAGGCCGATGAGTACATCGCCAGCCTGTATGGTTTCCCCGGTAATCACCTTGTCGCGGTCTACGATGCCGACGCCAAATCCGGCCAGATCATAGTCGTCTTTGGCATAAAAGCCGGCCATTTCGGCCGTTTCCCCACCGAGGAGGGCACAGCCCGATTCTTCGCAGGCATGGGCGACGCCTTTGACGATGGTAGCGACCTGGACGGGGTCCAGTTTGCCGACAGCGATGTAATCGAGGAAAAACAGCGGTTCGGCCCCCTGTACGAGGACGTCGTTGATGGACATGGCAACACAGTCCTGGCCGACCGTATCATGTTTGTTCATCATGATGGCCAGGCGCAGCTTTGTCCCTACCCCATCGGTACCGCTGACCAGAATCGGTTTTTTTATCTTGCTGTCCATAAGGGAAAAGAGCCCGCCAAATCCGCCGAGGTCACCCAGTACTTCCGGACGGTATGTCGCCTTTACAGAGTCTTTCATGAGTTCTACGGCTTTATTGCCGGCATCGATATCTACGCCAGCATCGGCGTATGTTAAACCTTTTTTATTCGAGAGCATATTTTTCTCCTTCCTCATTGGTCACAGGGATGTCAGTCGGATAGTCATTATTGAAGCAGGCAAGACAGAGGTCTTCTTTGGGGATCCCCGGGATTGCCCGGCACAGGCCGTCGATAGAAATGAAATGCAGCTTATCGACGCCGATATACTTGCGGATTTCTTCTACGCTCAGAGCGGATGCGATGAGTTCCTTGCGCACGGATGTATCGATGCCGTAGAAGCAGGAATACATGATGGGCGGTGCCGAAACGCACATATAGACTTCCCTAGCGCCGGCTTCGCGGAGCATCTTGCAGATGATGCCGCTGGTCGTGCCGCGGACAATGGAATCGTCTACCATGACGATGCGCTTGCCCTGTACGACCGATTTGACTACGTTGAGCTTCATCCGCACGGCCAGTTCCCGTTCTTTCTGATTCGGCTTGATGAAGGTACGGCCCATGTAACGGTTCTTGATGAGGCCGTGGTTGAAGGGGATACCCGATGCCATGGAATAGCCTATAGCCGCCGTATTACCGCTGTCGGGGACGGAAATGACCAGGTCCGCATCATACTGGGTTTCATTCCACATTTCCTTGCCCATATTGAGCCGTGCCTGATAAATATCCTGTCCGTCGATGACGCTGTCCGGACGGGCAAAATAGATATATTCGAAGGAACATACCTGTTTGCGGTCCGCCTTGCCATAGAAATAGGATTTGACGCCATCTTCGCTGATTTCCACGACTTCGCCGGGCTGTACGTCGCGGACGAACGTGGCTCCCAGGGCATCGAGGCCGCACGTTTCCGAGGCGATGACCCAGCCGCCGGTCGTCGTCCTGCCGATGCAAAGGGGACGGAATCCATAGGCATCGCGGATGCCATAGAGACGGTCTTTGGTCATGGCGACGATGGAGAAAGCCCCCTGGATGCGGTTCATGCTTTCTTTGATGCGTTCCACTATAGTATTCTGACGGCTGCGGCTGATGAGGTTGACGATCAGTTCCGTATCCATCGTCGTCTGGAACGTCACGCCGCTGGCATCGAGTTCTTCCCGCAGTTCCCGCGTGTTGGTCAGATTGCCGTTATGGGCCAGCGCAATCTGGCCGAAGGAAGAATATACGGCCAGAGGCTGGATATTGCGGGGGTTGTTGGAACCCGTCGTCGAATACCGGACGTGACCGATACCGATGTGGCCGCCCAAATCTTCGGGGACACCTTTTTCAAATACCGTGCTGATCAGGCCCATGCCACGATACGTATGAATATCATGTCCATCGGTCAGGGCAATACCGCCGCTTTCCTGGCCGCGGTGCTGCAGGGCGAATAAGCCCCAGTACAGATATCGCGGTATATCCAGTGTTTTGTCAAAAATACCGATAACACCGCACTCTTCGTGCTGTTTGTCCCAAATCGAATCGTACATTATGAGGGAACCTCCTGTGTATGAAAATCTATCTATGGTAATAAGGGTCGTTCACTATTTTTTAAATGCCTGCAGTACCTGGCCGGCCGCATTATTCAGTTTCGTCTTAACGGCGTCACTGGTCTTCAGCATCTGTTGCAGCTTGTCATTTTTTTCCATGACCTGACGGGTCATTTTTTCCCGGTAAGCCTTATACTTGGCAGCCAGTTCGGGATCACTGACAGCACCGATCTGGATGGCAAAAAGGGCGGCATTCTTTGCGCCGTTGATGGCCATGGTGGCGACGGGCATTCCCGACGGCATCTGCACGATAGCCAGGAGTGCGTCCATCCCTTTCAGGCTGCCGCTTTCCAGCGGTACCCCGATAACCGGGAGGGTCGTATAACTGGCAATCACGCCGGGAAGGTGGGCAGCCATGCCGGCGCCGGCAATGATACAGCTCAGGCCCCTGTCCTGTGCTGTAGATGCAAACTCCCGTACTTCGGCTGGTGTGCGATGGGCTGAAGCCAGAAGGACTTCACATTCCACACCAAATTCATTAAACAAATCAAAAGCCTTTTTCATTACGGGAATATCGGAATCGCTTCCCAGAACCAAACCGACTTTCATTACTAACCCCTCCTCAGAAAACACAAAACCCAAAGGGGACATAATATCACCTTTGGGTTGTTCACCTAGACATACGGGTAGCATGATACATGTACAAACCGTTTAAAACCAGCCCATAAACCTGTATACATGCTACATCTCCTTATTACTATTGATTGCACATCAAATACAGTTTCATTCTAACAAAAAGGGCGTAGCGTGTCAATGAAAATGCTATAACTTGTGAATAATCGGGCATACCGCCCGGGCATTTACAAAATCTTGGATAAAAATTCTTTCGTCCGTTCTTCTTTGGGATGGAAGAACAGGTCATCTGGTTTCCCTTCTTCCAGGATATACCCGCCATCGACGAAGAGGACGCGGTCGGCTACTTCGCGGGCAAAGCCCATTTCATGGGTAACGATGGCCATGGCCATCCCGTCGCGGGCCAGATCCTTGATGACGTCCAGAACTTCGCGGACCATTTCCGGATCCAGGGCCGATGTCGGTTCGTCAAAGAGCATGAATTTCGGTTTCATAGCAAGGGCCCGGGCAATGGCCACACGCTGCTGCTGTCCGCCGGACAACGTTTCCGGATAGGCATCTTTCTTGTCTTCCAGCCCTACCTTGCGGAGCAGGTTGATGGCCGTATCCTGTGCTTCCTTTTTAGAGACATGACGGGTTTTCATAGGAGAAAGCATGATATTCTGCAGCACCGTCATATGCGGGAACAGGTTGAACCGCTGGAACACCATGCCGACTTCCTTGCGGATGTCGTTGATACTCTTGGCATCGCTCATGCTGATGCCATCGACGATGATTTCGCCTGCCGTCGGCTGTTCCAGATAATTGATGCAGCGCAGAATGGTGCTCTTGCCGGATCCCGACGGCCCGATGATGACGACGACTTCCTTATCCTTGATTGTCAGATCAATGCCTTTCAGGACTTCATGGGTCCCGAAGCTTTTTTTCAGGCCTTTAATTTCTATCATCTGTAGCAAACCTCTTTTCCAAGTAGCTGACCAGGCGTGCGATGCCCAGGGTCATAATCAGGTAAATAGCAGCGACGGTCATCCAGATTTCAAAGGAGCCATAGGTCTTGGCGATGATCAGCTGGCCGCGCCGTGTCAGTTCTTCAAAGCCGATAACGGAGACCAGCGACGTTTCTTTGGTCATAGAAATAAATTCGTTGCCCAGTGGCGGAATGACGTGCTTGAACGCCTGCGGCAGGATGACATAGCGCATCGTCTGCCCCCAGGAAAGGCCGAGGGAACGACCGGCTTCCATCTGTCCCCGGTCTACGGACTGGATACCGGCACGGAAGATTTCCGATACATAGGCCCCACTGTTGATGGAGCAGGCCGCCACCGCCGCGACAAAGGGGTTGATCCGTTCACCGATGACCATAGGCAGGGCAAAATAAATGAGGAAAATCTGTACCAGCATAGGCGTACCGCGGATGACATTGACATAGCATACAGCGAGGATATTCAAGGCTTTCATATGGGACAGGCGGCAGATACTGGTTATAAGCCCTAATACCAGGCCGATGCCGACTGCCATAGCCGTAATTTCAATCGTAACAGCCGCGCCCTGCAGCAGCAGTGGGATGGAGTTCAGAATTAACTGAAAGTCAAAATTCATGCCAAACACTCCTTCAAAAGAGTCAATAGGAAAGTAAAAATAAACACTTCTCCTATTATAATTGCATTATTATGCGTTGTCAATCTCTTTTTATTCCTCTTCCTGACAAATTTCCAACAAATAGACATAGGTCCTGTCCAAAAGGAAAAAAGGCGTCATCCTCAAGGGATGACGCCCCGTTGCCTATGGCATATAGATATGTATTAATCGTCCTTATCCTTCCTGCGCTGCCCGGGAAAGGATATCTCTCATGTGACGGATAGCCGCACCGATATCAGGCTGCGAAATAATGGAACTGATCATGGCAAAGGAGCGGAATCCTTCTTTATACAGGTGTGCCATGTTTTCCGGGCCGACGCCGCCGATGCAGGTAAGGGGCATGTCGTTCTGGGTCAGGGCGTAACGGATGGCTTCATCACTGACTACATCGTTGGCATCCTTTTTCGACTGGGTCGGATACATGGGCCCAAATCCGACATAGTCGGCCCCGTCGGCAATGGCACCTTTTATTTCATCGATGGTATTCGTGGAAACACCGATGAGGACATCCGGGCCGGCCAGTCTGCGCACGAAGGAATAAGGCGCATCGTCCTGGCCGACGTGGATGCCGTCAGCGCCACAGGCGATGGCCAGATCGACCGAGTCGTTCATGATGAAGGTGACGCCGGCTTTATGGCACATGGCCGCAATCTGGCTGGCCTCTGCATACTTTTCCCGCCAGGATTTATGCTTTTCCCGGTACTGGATTACTTTGACGCCGGCATCGATGACCTGCCGGGCCGTTTCTATATTTCCTCTGCCCAGGCACAGGGATTCACCGAGGATGCAATAAATGGGTTCTGTTAAAAACTGATGCAGACTTTCTTCTCGTTTCATTCTTTCATTACTCCTCTCTTAACAATGGCCAAACATATCTTTCATCGTCGGATCAGTCTGGAAAACAATCTGCCAGCCCCGTTCTTTTGCGGCATTCTGCAGGCGCCGGGCCAGGACCGGAACAGAAATCACTTCCGTGCCATAATGGCCGCCATCGGCAATGACCAGTCCGCGCTTTACCGCGTCCTGTGCTTCGTGGTATTTCACATCGCCCGTCAGGTACAACTGGGCACCAGCAGCGGCGGCTTCGCCAATGAAAGACGCGCCAGCCCCTCCACAAAGAGCTATCTTTTCTACGATGATATCTTCCGGCCCGGCATAGGTGAGGATCTGGATGCCCAGGGCCCGCTTGATTTTCCGCAGGACCATCCGTGCCGGTTCCGGTTGTGCCAGCTTTCCAATCCGCCCGATATAACAGGATTTCCCCTTATTGACCAGAGGATATATATCAAAGGCCGGTTCTTCGTATGGATGAGCCATCCGTACGGCCGATAAAAGCAGATTCAGCCGGCTGGCAGGAATAATCGTTTCAATCCGGACTTCTTTCGTCCGTTCCAGTTTCCCTATATCGCCAATGAAGGGATGCGTCCCGGCCAGAGGCTTGAACTGCCCTTCTCCGTCTGCACTGAACATGCAATGGCTGTAATTCCCGATAAAACCGGCACCGGCCTCTCCCAGTGCCATCCGCACGGCTTCAGCGTGGCTTTCCGGGACATATACGGCGAATTTGTACAGTGGATCCGTATGAACGGGAACCAGGCCCTGTATGTCCGTCAGTCCGATTTTCCGTGCCAGGATATCATTGATGCCGTGTTCGGCACTGTCCCAGTTCGTATGGGCGCTGTAAACGGAAATGTGATGGCTCAGCAATTTCTCATACATGAGCCCGTCATAGGTGTCCGTGCGCAGGGACGATAATTTCTGGAAAATAACCGGATGATGGCTGATAATCAGATTGATTTTATTCTTTATCGCGTATTCCACCGTATCCATGGTCACATCCAGTGTTACCACCGCACTCTGGATTTCTTCCCGGGGACTGCCGACAAGCAGGCCCGGATTATCCCATTTTTCCGCCAGGCAGGGCGGAGCAAAGGATTCCATGATGTTGATTATTTTACTGAGTTGTATCGACATAAGAGAGCCTCCATGGTCTGAATGTGTGTCCTGAGTTGTTCCTGTCTTCCCCCCTGGTCCTGCTGGCTTTTCTCCAGGCCCTGACAAATCATCCTGTCTTTTTCGATGAGCTGACGGATCAGCCGGGGAAGGAGCGGATTCCTGGTCTGCCAGTTGCAGGGGCCGACATCGTAGAGCCAGTCATCAGGGATTTCCCCGCAGCCCGGTTCTGCTTTCATCATTTCATACAGCCGGCCCTCTTCCTCTACGAGCCGTTCCGCTGTAATATGCCATCCCTGGCTGTATACATACCGCCGCAGGCGGGATGCGTGGCTCTGGGGCTGCAGGATCAGGAAGGAAAGGGAACGGACGACGTCCGGCGACTGCTCCAGCAAATGTTCGATAAGGGGGCCGCCCATACCGCAGAAAACGGCGCCGTCCACTTCTCCGGGAAGGATATGCTGCAGCCCGTCACTCTGACGGCATTCAATGGACGATGCCAGCCCTGCCCCCTGTACATGGGAACGGGCCGCGCTGAGCGGACCTTCGGCAATATCGGCTGCAATGGCAGAGGGACACCGCCCGCTGGTACAAAGGGCAACGGGCAGATAGGCATGATCGGTCCCGATATCGGCTATGCAGGCCCCTTCCGGAACGAGTCCGGCCGCTGCCTGCAGGCGTTTCGTGAGATGTATCACTGGATAACACTCCTTTTATACTATGCACATTATTTATATTTTACCACATTCATAGACATTTTTCTGTATCAGTCTGCTATAAAGGGGAGGAAAAATTGTTTCAGTTCCATGACAGTTTGTCCGATGGATGTGACAAAACAGGAATGTCCTCTTATAATAGATGTATGAAAAAGTCCTTTACCAAGGAGGTATCTTCTCCATGAAAGCGAAAAAACTCATTTATCGTACGGCACTCTGGTTATCTCTGCTGGCAGGATGCAGCGGAGTCGCCCTGGCATCACCGACGGCAACCGTCCCGGCAGCGCCTGCCACGGCATCAGCTGTTACAGAAAACGGAACAGCTGATGCCGTATCAAATACCCGTAAGCCCGTCGATCCGCTGGCAGGACGGAGCACGGAACTCATAAAAAAATTCTATCTTACCAGCGGCAAGGCCTATGACCAGACGACGACTCTGATCAACAGTCTGAATCCGGCTCTGACCGGACTGGATAACAAGGAAAAACCATACTACCTGCGCATCGATAAAGAACTGACGGATAAGTATTTCCGTCATGTCCGGGCATACCACACGGATACACAGGAACTAGCCGGTGAGTATCTGGTCGCCAAAGACCAGTCGTCTGTCTGGCGGGTAGACGGGGACCAGCCGGGCATGATTTATGGCAGTGCGGAAAAACTGCTGAAAAAGAGCCGCCTCGTCGTATATCCGCGTTATCTGGCACTGGGCAGCAAGGGCGTCATCCGGATGCAGATTCCCGGAAATGTCCCCTATACGCTTAGTGCCCGCAGCCTGAATGACACGATTGCCAAAGTAACCGGGTCCGGCGTCATCGAGCCGGTCTCTACGGGTAAAGCCGATATCATGGCAGACTATACAGTTGGCGACCAGAAAGGCACGGTAGTCCGGGAAATCCGTGTCGTGACCAAAGAGGATCTGGAACGCATGGCCTATGCCGCCTATCTGAATGAAATCTACCTCGATGCGATGTGGGACTATGACCCATGGCCATACGGATGGGGATATTACGGGCATCACCACCATCATCATCCCGGTCCGCCACCGCCACCGCCACGGGGACATCGGCCTCCCCCGCCGCCACGCCGGTAAGACGGCGTGCGTCATCTGACGCAACGGTACTGAAAATGGCAGGATATATACTAAACCGCAAAGCGGATTTGTTCCCACAAGGCTTTTGCCATGGGGACAAATCCGCTTTCTTTTTTTATTTTCTATGATGTATGGGGCAGGCGATGTACGTACCGGTAATATAACAGGCCCAGCAGTACGGCCGTCACGATCCAGCTGATGGGATAACTTGCCATGAGCGTTGCAAATGTGTGGGATGAAGGAAAAACGGCATACACCCAGGCAATGCGCACACCGCAGATGCCAATGAGAGTGAGGACAGCCGGCGGGAGAGAAAAGCCATATCCCCTCATGGCTCCTGACAAAATTTCTATGAGGATATTGATAAACTGGGTATACACGACATAAATGATGCGCGTATTCCCCAATCCGATGACCAGGGGATCGCTGCTGAAAAATCCCAGCATAGGAATCGCCTTCCAGTAAATGAACAAGGCCATCAGTCCCATGAAAAAGGCATTGAGGCCCAGACACCACCACATGACGCTCCGGCAGCGCCGGATATTGCGGGCACCGTAGTTCTGACTGACAAAGGTTGTCGCAGCCTGGCCAAATGAATTGATGATACAGTACACGTTGATTTCGATGGTAAAAGCTGCTGCCGATGCGGCCATGGCATCGGCACCCAGGCTGTTAATGGCCGACTGGATGATGATATTGGAAATACAAAACACCATGCCCTGCAGGCCTGCCGGCAGTCCGATCCGTAAAACAGGCGCCAGATAGACCCGTTTCAGGCACAAGTCATGCAAATGCAATTCCAGGACATCGCCGCTGTGCAACAAGGCGACGAACAAAATCGCCGCTCCTACGCCATAGGAAAGGACTGTGGCAATCGCTACACCGGCGACTCCCCCGGAAAAGAGTCCCGTAAATAGCAGGTTGAGCACGATATTCAGACCACTGGCCACAGCAAGGGCCACCAGTGGCGTCCGCGTGTCTCCCCGGCTGCGGAAAATAGCGGACTGGAAATTATAAAAGCTGATGAACGGAAGTCCCAGCATATAAATCCGCAAATACAACTCGGCTGCCGGCATAACCACGTCGGGAACGCCGAGATGAGACAGAATGATACCGGCCGTTGCCTCTCCCAGGATCATGAGCAGTATACCGACCAGCAGAGCCAGCATAAACGTTGTATGAACAGCTTCGCCGGCCTGTTCCGGACAGCGTGCTCCCAGATACCGGGCGATGACGACATTGGCCCCCAGGGACAAGCCCAGAAACAGGGTGACAAATAACGAAATGACAGGTGTGTTATTGCCTACGGCCGCCATGGCATGGGTTCCTACAAACTGCCCCAGCACAGCCACATCGGCTGCATTGAATAATTGCTGAAGCACGCCGGTCAGGGCCAGTGGAAGTGCAAATATAATCAATTTGTTCCAAAGAGGACCGTGCAGCATATCAATCTGTCTTTTTTTGTGTTCATGCCGTTTTATGCGTTGTACGTGATCCATAAGGTCTCCTTTTCCATTGGGCCCACCTATCCTGAAACGATACTATTGTTATTTCATTATAGCAAAAAGAAAGCACGGCAGAAAGGCGGAATTTCTCTTTTCTGCTGTGCTTTCTTATTTATGACTGACATATTTTTACCCCATCGCCGGCAGACAATCCATCATCAGTCCCACAGGCAGTCCTTTGCGGGGACCGCGGTGATTTGTTTTATCATCGTCTTTATCTTTTTCGGATTTTTTCCAGATTGCGTAATTACGGCTTAAAATTTTTTCCATTCCCATGATATACATACGCGGATTCTCCTATTCTCTACAAGCGAGTAAAACGACATGGAAAATTGCTGATAACAGCGTATTCCATGCGCTTTTCAGGGCTCTTTCCCCTATCCGCTATGCATTATAAAACAAAACAACTGAAAAGACCAATATCCCTTACGCATAGCTTTTCTCCGCAGATGATATTAAATTTTTCGGAATGATATTAAAATTTTAAACCGCTTAAAAGTAACGCCTGTCACTTAAAAAACAAAACCATTTTTATTACAAAGCCAAGGTTATGTAACACGATTTTCATGCCCAAAACGCATAAAAAGGACGGTCACACAACAGTAAATTTCTTGTGTGACCGTCCTTTTCTTCATCCCCTGTCGATGATTGATCAGTTATTATTTATCAGTGCCCGGGGCTTCCAGGGCAACGGCCTGTTCCGTTTCCCCTGTACCGAGGCCGGGGCGATGCTTGTCCGTGCCGCCCCACCACCAGCCACAGGCTTTGCAGACGACAAAGCAGGCAATCGTCAGAGCCAGATAGAGGCCGGCAAAAAGCCAGTGCTGACCCTGCATGAGCATGATAGGG
>NZ_DGRS01000066.1:0-3645 GCF_002391155.1 Megasphaera sp. UBA4382
CAGATTTTTCTATCGATTTCCGGCAAGATGATTGACAGTGCCGCGATTCCCCTTGTATAATAGACGTGAAACATGTGACTGACGGAAAGTGGAGCATACCACGGGGAGCATGATTCAGTATAGCCGACCGTCTGGGCGAAGGTTCCCGGAAGTGTCGGTATTTTTTTTATCTGTGTACGGAGGTAATAACGATGAAAGAACTGCAATTAAAATACGGCTGCAATCCCAATCAGGCTTCGGCCAGAGTGTATATGAAAGACGGCAGCGACCTTCCTTTTGATGTCTTAAATGGCCGCCCCGGCTATATCAACCTGCTCGATGCGTTCAACAGCTACCAGCTGGTCAAAGAACTGAAGGAAGCGACGGGCCTTGCGGCAGTAGCTTCTTTCAAACACGTCAGCCCCGCCGGTGCAGCCGTAGCGACGGACATGAGCGATACCCTGAAAAAAATCTACTGGGTCGATGACTTGGCCCTGTCCCCGCTGGCCTCGGCCTATGCCTGTGCCCGTGGTGCCGACCGCATGAGCTCCTACGGCGATTTCGTCGCCCTGTCCGACGTCTGTGACGTCGAAACGGCAACCCTCCTCAAACGGGAAGTATCGGACGGCGTTATCGCTCCGGGATACACCGACGAAGCCCTGGAACTGCTTAAGACGAAGAAAAAAGGGAAATACTGCGTCCTCCAGATGCATAGCGATTATACGCCGGCTCCTATCGAATCGAAAGAAGTATACGGCGTCACCTTCGAACAGGAACGGAACAATGCCAAAATTACGGCAGATCTCTTCAAAGAAATCCCGACGAAAAACAAGAATCTCCCCGCTTCGGCAATCCGCGACCTCATGATTGCCCTCATCACGTTGAAATACACCCAGTCTAACTCCGTCTGCTACGTCAAAGACGGCATGACCATCGGCGTCGGTGCCGGACAGCAGTCCCGTGTACACTGCACCCGCCTGGCCGGCAACAAAGCGGACATCTGGTGGCTCCGCCAGAACCCGAAAGTCCTGGCCCTGCCCTTCCGCGACGACGTGCGCCGTCCGAACCGGGACAATGCCATCGACGTCTACATTTCCGATGACTACGAAGACGTCCTGGCCGACGGCATCTGGCAGGATCTGTTTACGGAAAAACCGGAACCGCTCACACGGGAAGAAAAGAAAGCCTGGATTGCCCAGCTCCACGGTGTAGCCCTGGGCAGCGACGCCTTCTTCCCCTTTGGCGACAACATCGAACGGGCCCATCGTAGCGGCGTAGACTACATCGCCCAGGCCGGCGGCTCCATCCGTGACGACAACGTCATTGAAACCTGCGACAAATACGGCATAGCCATGGCCATGACCCACCTGCGCCTGTTCCATCACTAATATATATCATCTATGTAACATCGACACAGAACTCACGACTGGAAACGCTTCCAGCCGTGAGTTTTTTTGCATGCGGGAAAGGGATAGTTTCAAGTTTAAAGGAAAAGCTGCAGGGCCGGGATGGGTAGTAAAAAATGGAGCATTTCACTGATAAAAAGCTGACACTAACGCAGTGTTTCTTAGTGTTGAGTAGAGAAATCCGTAATGATATAATAAATATAACTATTATATAGATATATAGAAATGACTATATCGCATTTATGAGGCAATGAGATACGGATATATACCGTTTTATACAAACATATTTCAGGTGATGTATATGACAGATACAATGGATATACAGAAAACAGGACTCAGTGAAGAATTAATAAAAGAAATAGGTACCATTGCCAGCAAATGGGAAGTGCAAAAAGTTATTCTTTTTGGGTCCCGGTCACGGGGAGATTATGGACGTGCCAGTGACATAGACCTTGCCGTCTCTGGGGGGGATTTCACACAATTCTGCCTGGATGTGGAGGAAAACACATGGACATTATTGAAATTTGATATCATTAATCTGGATAATCCATTGGAACCAGAATTTCGGACTATGATTCAGAAAGAAGGTGTCACGCTTTATGAAAAAATATGAAAATTTTTGTTCCAATCTGGCCGTACTGGCCAGTGCCGGAAAGGAAGATTTAGATAACGAATTTATACTCAGCGGCATTATCAACAAATTCTCCCTGCAATTTGAATTGACGTGGAAATTATTAAAGGAATTATTGAAATATGAAGGCCGTAACGCAGCTCATAGTGGTTCACCGCGGGAAATCATTAAGGAAGCGTACGCCGTCTATGATTTTGTCGATCCGGACATTTTCCTGGTGATGCTCAGAGATCGAAATGACATGACACATCTTTATGATGGTAAAGCGGCTAAGCGCCTGGTAACGAAGATTATCCAAGTATATATTCCTGCTTTCCAGAATCTAAAAAAACACATTGATGAACAATACGGAGACATACTTCCAGGCCTTTAATATCAGAACTCTGGTACTGCTGACATGCCCACGAAGCTCATTATGGAGAGCTTTGTGGGTATTTTTTATGAAGCTGGAAAAATCAGCCTTGCACAAGAGTTTGCATGCAACTTAGTTGAACTATCAACCAAGTTACATGCAGCAGGGGAGTGGTGCTTGCAGGGATTCTGTATGAAGGAAAAGCGGCGTACCCTTTTGAAGCTGGATGTGTTATAATAAAAGCGAATTTTCAGGAAAAATGGAAAATCCGCCCCGCAAACTGCCTCATAGACCTGCATAAATACAGGCTTCGTAAGGGGTGCTGTACATTACCTTCATCCCCGTAAGGGGACGAATATGTTATAATGAATAGAAACGGGGTCCATCTGGTATCATAGCGATTGTCAGAGCTTCGGATTACTTTAGTGACAGAGGCTATAACTGGGAAACAGGGGAATTTGAAGATTTCCCTACGGTATGTGAATTAGGAAAAGAGGATTGGTAGAAGTGGGAAAGAAACTTTCTTTAGCCGTTGAAGTAGCTGAAAAATATCATGCTGATATGACTGATAAGGCGGGGAAAACTTATATGTGCCATTTAACGTCTGTTTCTAATGCGGTATTGCCTCTGGGAGAAGACTATGCTGTAGTCGGCATGTTACATGACACGTTAGAGGATACGGAGATGACGAAGGAAACTCTTTTTTCCTTATTCGGAAAAGAGATAGCTGATGCCGTTTCTCTTTTGACCCATGATGATGCGGTCCCGTATCTGGACTATGTGCGGGGAGTAAAAAAATCCGGGAACGCACTGGCCATTGCTGTAAAAAAAGCAGATTTAAGAAATAATATGGATTTATCGCGTCTGCCGAAAGTGACAGACAAGGATTTGAAACGGGTAGAAAAATATAAGAAAGCCTATGCAATTCTGACAGGGGATGCGGTCTGATGATGACTGTAGAAGATATAAAAAACGCTGATATAGAGTCATTGGAAACGTGGTATGAAGACGATACCTGGAAACGTTTTCCTGAAGATGCTCAAAGAGAATTACTAGCTAGAATATGTGATTACAGGGTACGTAATTCGGGTGAATGGGATACCCCTATTGAAGAAGTATTTAAAACTCCCAGGGTTCAGAAGATGATCAGGGAAGGCTTTTTTAATGATATGGACGAGTACCTGATCGATAAGTAGAGGTATACCGGTTAACGGTTCAGAGATTCTACCGATCAGAAAATAAACAGCCTAAAGAATATTAATAAATGTAGTAAAGTT
>NZ_DGRS01000053.1:0-5179 GCF_002391155.1 Megasphaera sp. UBA4382
AGGGGGCATAGACCCGTTCAGCCGCCACGTCCTGCCGTTCGTTGAGCAGGGCATAGAGGATGCGCAGTCCCAGATGGCTCATGGCCACTTCATACACATCGGGGAAACAATAGGCTACCGTCAGTTTGACGTCTTCATGATTTTTTACGACACTATTCCATTCTCCTCCCACGTAGCGGGCGGGTTTACTGACTTTGCTCAGCAGGACAGGATCGATTACAACAGTTCGTGACAAAGAGAAACCTCCTATCAGGTGCAGACCGGCATCAGAAAATCATCGTCTGCTGCCGCATGTAAATACTCATCAACAGGCCCATAGCCAGCATGTTCGTCGTCAGGGCACTGACACCATAACTCATGAATGGCAGCGGAATCCCCGTGACAGGCATGATACCGCAGGTCATACCTACATTGACCAGTATCTGGAAGGCCCACATGGAAACAATCCCCGTTGCCAGAAGCATGCCAAAGGGGTCTTTGCACTCTTTAGCCGTGACAAGTCCCCGGTAGACGAGCAGGAAATATAAGAATAAAATGACGATACAGCCCATAAAGCCCAGTTCTTCCCCAATGACTGAAAAGATAAAGTCCGTGTGGTTTTCCGGCAGGAAATTCAGCTGGCTCTGGGTCCCCTGGAAGAGGCCTTTGCCAAATAATTCACCGGAACCAATGGCGATTTTGGACTGGATGATATGATATCCGGCACCAAACGGATCGGCATTGGGATCGAGGAATACGAGAATACGGGACTTCTGGTAATCTTTCATGAAATGCCATCCTATCGGCGCCAGAACGACGCCGGCGGCAAATATATTCCGCAGCAGGGACATTTTGACATTGGAAACAAAGAGCATGCCAAAAGTAATAGCCAGAAATACCAGGCTGGTCCCCAGGTCTGGCTGTTTCAGTACCAGCAGGAAGGGAATCCCGACAAATAGACCGATAGGAAGCAGGCTTTTAAAAGAATTCAGTTTATCTACTTTATTGGATAACAAGGCTGCCGTGCAGATGATCATAATCAGCTTGGAAAATTCCGACGGCTGGATGGTAATCGGGCCGACCTGGATCCAGCGCTGCGCCCCCAGGGCCGATGTACCGACGAACATGACCGCCAGCAGGATGAGCAGATTCAGCACATAGAGAGGCTTGGCAAAAAGCTTCAGCCGTGTGTAATCAAAGCGGCTAAAAAACAGGACTATCAGGAGATTCAGCACGAATGCCCCGCCCTGCTTGGCCACGAAATCGTAATTGATGACCCCTTTGTTTATGTGAGTTGCACTGCCAATGATACACAGACTGCAGCAGACAATCAGGATTGTCGAAAATAACATGACTTTATCTAAATTTTTCCATTCTCTTTTAAACATTCTTACTGACTCCTATCGGCGGTACTGACGCCACATGCGGGACTGGCTGCGCCGCTG
This sequence comes from Megasphaera sp. UBA4382, assembly GCF_002391155.1. NCBI lineage: Bacteria > Bacillati > Bacillota > Negativicutes > Veillonellales > Veillonellaceae > Megasphaera > Megasphaera sp. UBA4382. The sequence goes on from NZ_DGRS01000053.1 coordinate 1,425, forward strand.
CTTCAATGATATGCGCATCGGGGAAGGGACAGGCTGATTCTCGTCACTGATCGTCTCTGTCCCGGGACCGCCGTTTTCAGAAGCCCCATTCTCCTGTTCCTGCGGGACTGTTTCCAGTCCATCCGCCATGTTTCTGCACCCGGGGATAACGTGGGCCGCGGCCTTTGCCAGTTCTTCCACTGCGCCGGCAGGAATAGCTTCGTCCACGCCTGTGCTCTCACCGCATATTGCAATTTCTCCTGTCTTCCCTTCCCCTGCTGCAGGCATTGCCTTTTCTTCATGAGGCAGGCCGGCTATGAGCTCCGCGACAGGGACAGGTTCGTTTTCCGTAAGATAGGCTGTGGTCCGCTCCATGGCCTGGTAAAAAGGAAGGCTTTCATCCATATGGATCATATCCCCTTCCTGGGCCAGCCGGTTGATTGCACGGTCATGGGGAAGGATACCGGCAACATGCTCTGCCGGCAATGATTCCAATGCTTCATCAGCAGAGACAAAACCATCGGAATGGCCGTAAAAATTATTGAGCAGCGCCGCATAATGGAACTGTTTATGCTTATTACAGAACTGCATGACCCGGGATGCATCACGGATGGAAGACCAGGACGGTTCGACGACAAAGAGGATTTTGTCGGCGATCGCTACGGCATATTTGTAAGCTTTCCCGCGCCCTGGCGGACAATCAATGAGGATATAGTCATAATCCGGAGCCAGTGACTCCAATGTATATTGAAAGGTCGGGGCATCTACTTTTTCCCATGTATGTTTCTGACTGGCCGCCAGGAAATCAAGGTGCGGCATGACCGGTATAATAGCGTCTTCTGCTTTGCAGCGCTGCTTCATGACATCGACGGCATCATACAGGACCTCATCCTGTACGCCAAAAAGCAAATCGAGGTCACGCAGACCCATATCAGCATCGGCTGCCAGCACCGTATATCCCTTTTTGGCTAATGAGACAGCCAGAGCGGCCGTGACCAGAGTCTTGCCGACGCCGCCTTTACCTGAGGCAACAGCGATTATATAGGACATGGGAAATAGCTCCTTTCTCTATCAATTCTTTTTATCTTTCCCATCATGAGCAGGGCTCTTGCCATCAGCATAAGCGCCTACCTGGAAAAATTCTTCCAGCATGCTCTTGGCGACCGGGCCGGAAGCCAGAGCACCAAAACCGCCTTGTTCCGTCAGGACGGCTATGACGATGCGGGGATGATCAAAGGGGGCATAGGCGACAAACCAGGCATGATCGGCACCGCCAAAATTTTCTGCCGTCCCGGTCTTGCCGGCTACCTGGATGGGGAATCCGGCAAACAAGGAACCGGCTGTCCCCGATTCTTCCGCAACGTTGCGCATCCCTTCCCGGACCAGGTCCAGGGTGGATTTGGAAACAGGCAGCGTTCCCACCTGTTCAGGTGCAAAAATCTTATAGGGCGTGCCATCGAGATTGTCGATGCGGCTGACCAGGAATGGTTTGTACTGGATGCCGCCATTGGCGACTTCACTGACAATCATGGCAGCCTGCAGGGGGGTAACCAGCTGGAACCCCTGTCCGATTGCCGAGTTGAATGTATCGCCGAGATACCAGTCCTGATTGAAATTCTTCTTCTTATATTCTTCACTGGCAACCAGCCCTGTCGCTTCACCGCGCAGGGCAATACCCGTTTTTTTACCCATGCCGAACATGCTAGCATATTCGGCCAGTTTATCGATGCCGACACGACGCCCTAATTCATAGAAATAGACGTTATCCGATTTGGCCAGTGCTTCCGTAAAATTCAGCCAGCCCAGCGCTTCGCCGCCGGCGTTGCGCATATCGACCAGCCAGTGACGGCCACTATCGAAAATCAATTCATCAGGCGTGACCTTCTTCAATTCCAGAGCGGCCGTACCGGTAATCAGTTTGAAGGTTGAACCGGGAGGATATTCGCCGGCGATGACACGGTTTTCCATGGGATGAGCCGGATTATTATTGATCTGGGCCCATTCCTTTTCGGTAATCCCCCGGGTAAACCAGTTCGGATTATAGGAGGGACGGCTGGCCATAGCCAGGACAGCCCCCGTATTGGGGTCGATAGCCACGGCGGCAATCCCATGAGTACCGATACCGTTGGCAACCTGCCGGTCCAGGGCATCTTCTGTTGCTTTCTGTAAATTGAGATCAATAGTCAGATGAAAATTATGCCCCGGTACAGGGTTTTTGCGTTCCATTTCCTTGACCGGCGTACCGCTGGCATCGACCTCGACCTGACGGCCGCCATCCTTGCCGCGCAGCAGGTCATCATAGTACGCTTCCAGACCGGCCCGGCCAATCTGGGTGATGCTGGAAACGCCTTCCTGTCCCTTGAGCCGTTTCATATCTTCTTCGTCGATCTGTCCGACATAGCCGAATACCTGCGCCGCCATGGAATTGTACGGATAATAGCGGATTGGCTGGACATCGACAGATACGCCCGGCAGGTCATTGCGCCGTTCTTCCACCCGGGTGACGATATCCTGTGTCAGGTCCTGGGCCAGGATTGTCGGTTCAAAGGAGTTTTTCCCCTTGGCAATCTTTTCCTGCAGCTTATCTTTGGGAACATTGAGCAGTTTGGACAGAGAATCCAGTTCAGTGTCCGATATTCCCTTTTTTGTCGGGACGTAAGTAACCATGAAACTGGGTCGGGAACCGACGAGGATCTGACCATTGCGGTCATACATGACACCACGCATGGCGGCTATGGGGATAGCCCGCAGGCGGTTGCCGTCTGCCAGTCCATGATAATAGCTGCCTTCAAACAACTGCAGGTACACTAGTCGGCAGATCAGGGCCGCAAAGATAAAAATGACAATCCAGTACAGATAGCGGAACCGCCCGTCCTGGTTCTTTTTTTTCATTAAAGCTTCTAGCATGTATTACACTCCTCGTGCTTCAGGCCTGTCAGCGGAAATCGGCAAAACTATAATACATTTCCTTACGGCGCAGCTTCCAGACCAGATGGTCCACCGGCAGCGCCAGGATTCCGTGATAGATAAGCATGGGCACACTGAATTCAACAAGATATGCGATGATATTGATATACTGCCCGGAAACGAGCAGGACAAGGCAGGTCAGGACCAGGTCCAGGAAAGTCGCTGCCAGCACAACCAGCAAGGTAAGCAGCCATTGTTCTTCTTCTATGTACTGGCCGATGTAGCTGGCTATGCAGGCGATGATCAGATACGGCAGCAAGTGGATGCCAAAGAAATTGCCAAGGACGACATCCTGGGCAAATCCGCCTAAGAGCGCCGTATAGATTGCCACTTTTTTTCCGTGATGGAGCGACATGAGCACCACAAATAGAAAAATCAGATTGGGCTGGGTCACGCCGCCGAAAAGGAAGGGAAGCACCGATCCCTGCAGTATGAATACGACGAAGGCCGTAACCAGACAGGCTAATTTTCTCATAGTGTAGCAGCTCCTTTGACTCCTTCTACTTTATCGCGTTGTGTCTGCGGCACGAGCTTCGGTGAAACATTGGGTTTTTCATAAGAGGAATTGTCTGTCGAATGAGTAATGACAAACACCTCTTCCAGTTTCGAAAAATCGACGCCGGGACGGATGACGGCATATTTGACGAAATCATTGTCATCCTGGTGAATGGACACGATGGTGCCAATATACAATCCCTTTGGATAAATGGATCCGAAACCGGACGTTACGAGCGTATCGCCTTCGAGAATGTCAGCGTCTTTGGCAATATTGACAAACTGTGGTTCTGTCGGGACGTTGCCATTCCCGC
>NZ_DGRS01000002.1:0-6720 GCF_002391155.1 Megasphaera sp. UBA4382
ATTCAAACTGAATCTGGTCATCCTGATGACGTCGGGGCTGCACAGTCTGGAAGCGGCTGTCGTCGTCGTTGCGGTGATGATCCTCATCAATTATGGCATGGCGCGGTTATTCCGGGTCGATCATACGCTGGCACTTCTTACGGCCTGTGGATGCAGCATCTGCGGGGCTGCTGCCGTCATGGGTATATCGGGGACGGTAAAAGCCAAAGCCAGCCAGTCTGTCCTGGCCGTAGCTGTCGTGGCCGTACTGGGAACGGTATTTACCCTGATCGAAGTCGGACTGCAGCCGCTGCTGGGATTTACGGACAGCCAGTTCGGTGTCATGGCCGGCCTCAGCCTTCATGAAATCGCCCATGCCGTGGCTGCCGGCGGCAGTGCAGGGCCGGTAGGAACGGATAGTGCCATCATCGCCAAGCTTTCCCGTGTCCTGTTGCTGGCCCCGGTCGCCATTATCGTGGGGATTCTCGAAGCCTGGCGCAACCGGCGGAACGACGATAGCAAGCAGGACATGAAAATCCCCATTCCCTGGTTCATGGGAGGGTTCATCTTGGCCAGTGCCATCGGTTCGTATGTGCCGGCTGTTGAAATACTGGTCCCGTATTTTGTACAGGCGGCCTATGTCATTCTGGGAATGGCTATGGCGGCATTAGGCCTGAATGTCAATTTCAGCGTCATTGCCAAAGAAGGGGTCCGTCCCATGGCGGGAGCCTTTTTGTGCTCCTTTATCATACTGGGGCTGGGCTGGTTCATTGCCTCCCATTATTTTATCTAAATATATGCTTCATAAATATAAAGAGACTGCCTATTGTGATGATCCGTTGCGTCAGATTACTGAATCTGGCGCAGAATCATACAGGGGCAGTCTTTTTTGTATATCCGTCTGTATCAGCTGAAAAATTCGATGATCTTGTGAATAGCCAGGGCCATGTGATTCGGGTTCTGGAAGGGGTGGTTGGCGCCTTCCACGGGGATGAATTCGATTACGTTGTTTTCGGCGAACCGCTGGGATGCTTCTATAGGGACCATTTCGTCCTTTGTCCCGTGGATGACGATCATGTCGTCGGCATAGTCGAAATACTCCTGCTTCATAATATCGAAATCCCGGAGCGAATCGAGGAAGTGCTGGTCGATTTTCATCTTCCGCTCAAACCCGATCTGGATTTCCTTTCCTTTGTGGAGTTTAGTCTTATCTGCTTCGGGAATAAAATCGCACATAGTCTGATACATATTGACGGCCGGGCAGCGCAGGGCTATTTTTTTAAAAGGATTTCCCCGTTCAATCAGGTAGCGGAGCGTGACGTAGCCACCGAAACTGGTGGAGTAGATGTAAAGCGTTTCCGCCTGAAGTTCTTCACGGGCGTACTGTATGACCAGATCGAGATAGGTCATGCATTCTTCGATGGTCAGTTTTTTCCGGGCGTCCTCTCCATGGCAGGGCCAGTCAAAGGCGAGGGCCGCATAGTCACTGTATTTCGATGCCAGATGTTCGCCAAAATGCTGTGTACCGGCCGTGTCTTTACTGCTTCCGAATCCATGGGTGACCAGGACGATATGAGAAAAGGTGCGGGCCGTTTTCTCATGGTCACTGAAAATCAGCCGGCAGCGGATACTATAGCCGTCTTTATTAATGTCAAATCGTTTTTCCATGACGTAATGCCTCTTTTAAGTGTTAAAATTTGTATTTGTTACGAAATAAGTATAGCAGAAATTGCCTGTTTAGAAAATATGCATGGTTTATAATTAAATGTTATGGACTAACTGCTGCACCTGTATCGCCACAGTGCCCCCGGTGTGGTACAATGACCTATAGGAGAGCTATGCTTTCCGATACAGTTGACTGATAAGTGAGGCGCTATGGTATGAAAACGATTACAACAGACGTATTGCAGCAGTTCCGCTCGGCTTATGAGGCCGATACGACAGCTCCGGTCCTACATGCGGCCCTTGCCAAAACAGACATGGCAGGCCTGTCTTATGTGCCCGGCGCGGCGGCACGGCTCAAAGGTGCTTTTTCTGTGGAAGTCAGGACGAGAGGCATTACGGCCCAGCAGAAATCAGGCCGCTGCTGGCTCTTTGCCGCCCTTAATATACTAAGAGAAATCGTGGCAGATACGTGTCACCTGAGTGAATTTGAATTGTCCCAGAATTACCTGTCCTTTTATGACAAACTGGAAAAGGCCAATAATTTCCTCCAGATGGTCATCGACCATGCCGATGAACCGCTCAAGGGACAGTGCATGCAGTATATCCTGCGCGGTATGAGCGATGGCGGATACTGGTGTGAAGCAGCAGACCTGATAAAAAAATACGGTGTCGTTCCCAAACAGGTGCAGCCAGAAACGTATCAGTCAGAACACACGGATCATTTTGTAGCTACAATCAATAAGCTTCTGCGCAAAGACGCCATGGAATTGCGGGAACTGGTCCTTACGGGCAAAGACCCGTATGCACGGAAACAGGAAATGATGCAGGAAGTCTACAAGGCAGAATGCATTGCCTTCGGGCAGCCCGTGGAAACTTTTGATTTCGCCTACCGCGATGCTGACGACACCTTCCATGAAGAACGAAACCTGACACCGCAGTCCTTCTATAAAAGATATGTCGGACTGGACCTGGACCAGTACGTGCCGGTCATCAATGAACCGACGGCAGATAAGCCGATGAATACTCCCATCCGGTTTCACGGAACGGAAAATATGGCAGACCGCGACATGACGGCTCTCAATATTTCCGGGAAAGAACTGGAAGAGTTGTGCATCAGGCAGTTAAAGGCCGGACAGGCCGTATGGTTTGCCTGTGATGCCGGCGCGGCCGGTGCGCGCAAAGAAGGCGTCTGGGACCCGGACAGCGTGCGCTATGAAGCGCTCCTTGGCGGCTTTTCCACGGCCATGCCCAAAGGAAAGCGGCTGGAATATAGAAGCAGCTCCGCTACGCACGCGATGATTCTGACGGGAGTCCATTTCGATGAATCGGGCCGTCCGGACCGCTGGAAGATAGAAAATTCCTGGGGCAAGGACGTGGGAGACAAAGGCTATTTCGTCTGCTCCGAAGCGTATTTCAATGAATTCGTCTACGAAGCCGTCATCCGCCGGGAACACTTCAGCCCGGCCCAGCTGGATATGCTGAAGAAAGAAGCCGTTGTCATCAATGCCTGGGATGAAGATGTGTAAGGGGGAATCTGACATGATAGACAGAGATATTCTGGTAAACCGTTTCATGAAATACGTATCCTTTGATACCCAGTCCGATGAAGATAACGACACGGTCTGCCCGAGTACGAAGGGACAGACCGTACTGGCGCAGTATCTGGCTGATGAATTGAAACGGCTGGGACTTCGTGATGTGTCTCTCGATGAAAACGGCTATGTCATGGCGACGCTGCCGGCCAATGGGGCAGAGAAGGCGCCTGTCGTAGGCTTTATTTCCCATCTCGATACGAGTCCTGATGCCCCGGGAGGCCCCGTCCAGCCTCACATTGTCACTGCCTATGATGGCGGGGATATCGTCCTCAATCAGGAAGAACACATCATCCTGTCCCCGAAGGATTTCCCCCGGCTTCTGGCGTATAAGGGACAGGATATCATGGTGACCGACGGAAAGACTCTGCTCGGAGCTGATGACAAGGCCGGGATGACGGCGATTGTCACTGCGGCAGAATACCTGCTCCATCATCGGGAAATTCCGCACGGAACCGTCCGCATCGGGTTTACACCGGATGAAGAAACGGGGCGCAGTGCCCTTCTCTTTGATGTGGCAAAATTCGCCGCTGATTTCGCCTATACCGTAGATGGCGGTGAACTCGGCGGGCTGGAATATGAAAATTTCAATGCTGCCAATCCAGTCATTACCCTGTATGGCCGCAGCGTTCATACGGGAGATGCCAAAGGAAAGATGATCAATGCCATTTCTCTTGCCTCAAAATGGCAGCAGATGCTCCCGGCAGGAGAAAAACCGGAATATACGGAAGGCCGGGACGGCTTTTTCCATGTCTATAAAATAAGCGGCGGAGTCGAACAATGCACCCTCCACATGCTCGTCCGCGACCACGACCGGGATCGCTTTGAAGCGCGGAAACAGTATCTCCGCAACATGGCCCGTTTTTTCAACGAAACATACGGCGATCATACGGTCGTCATCAAGGAACACGACGTGTATTACAACATGCTCGATGTCATACGCGACGGTCATATGGATGTAGTGGATCTGGCAAAGGATGCCATGAAGGCCGTCGGCATAACACCGGTCGTAGCGCCTATCCGGGGCGGTACGGACGGGGCCCAGCTTTCCTTCCGGGGACTGCCCTGTCCCAACCTCTTCACGGGCGGAGCCAATTTCCACGGGCGGTTTGAATACCTGCCACTGGATTCATTGAAAAAGTCCTGCGAAACGGTTATAGAGATCATCAAATTAGCGGCTGGTAAAGAGAAATAAAGATATAGAACGGTTATAGCAAAGGGGCTGCCTGATAGTGAGGCAGCCCCTTCGTTAGAATGAGGTAAAACTTTTGATAACACTGGCAGGTATCGTAAATATACTTACCAGAGATTATCTTCTTCATTGAATTTCCAGTCATAGGGATCCGATATGACTTCCATGGCGGGAATTTTCTGGATATCAGGGATGCAGGCAACGGAGCATTCCAGTTCATTCAGGGAAATCGTATTTTTGATGCGGACCACTTTTGCCTGTGACGGGTCGGGCAGGAAGGAATGGGCAATAGCCATTTCAATGGCATCTTTATCGCTGTTGGCATATAGCGGCATAGCGCCCATGTGGAATGACTTCGCTGTGATGATATTTGTATAGGTCATGGCAAAATCAATTTTATTGACGAAGCGATAGCTGATGATATCGGCTACGCCGGCTCCGGTTGCATTGCCGTGGGCCTTTTCCGTAATATCGAGCAGGACGATTTTTTCGATATCCGGTGCCAGTTTGTGGAAACCTGCAAACTGGCTTTCCCGTTCCGTACGGCCCGTTACGTTGGGGTCCATCCCGGCGCCGCTGATTTCCTTGCCGACTTCATCGATGACCAGCACGTCGATACGGGGCAGCAAAAGGTGGGGCATTTCTGCCCGTGCCAGCTGCTGCAGGCGGGCATCTTCTTCAAATAAACGGGGAGTCGGGATGACTTCCAGGTGGCCGATATGGTCGGAGGGACTCTGGGTCAGCCCGACCGAGAAGAATACCCGTACTTTCTTCAGGAAGGCTTCCGATACGCGTTCCAGGTTTTCGCCGAAGTGATCGTAGCCCAGGGAATGAAATGCGCTGGCGCCGCGGTGTTTTCCCACGCCGATGCAGATCATTTTCAAGAGACCCGATTCATGGGGCGCTTTGAAATGGGTGTGCGGTTTGATTTTGTTGAACAGAATGATCCCGTCGGCTTCGTAGGCGGCTTTGTCGCAATAGACCGGCATGCCATCGGGAAGCTGATCTACCTGTACTGTTTCCATGGTGGAGATGACCGGTACGCCCAAGTACTCTTCGCAGATGCCGAACTGGGCCAGATGCTGTTTCTGTCCTTCTGCTGTCGCACCGGCATGACTGCCCATGGCTGGGAAAATAAAGGGGCTGGCTCCCCATTCCTGCAGCTGGCGGCACAAAAGGCGGAGCAGTTCTTTGTAATACGGTACGCCACGGCTGCCGGCCGTAATGCCGATACGCTGGCCTTTTACAGCCGGAGCCAGTTCGCCTTCATGGGCGGAGAGCTGCTTCTGTAGTTCGCCTACGGGATCGGTCAGGTATTCATCGGGAAAGGTCTGGCGGACGCGGACCATATGAGGAATCGTGATGCCATCAGTGAGCGATTTTTTGTCGAGTTTTGGGAATTTCATACATAGTACCTCCTTTGCCGGTATTCTCAGTAAGTGGGAACAAAGATGAAACCGGACGATGAATTCTTTACCTATAGTATACCACTAGTTCATAAAACCATGATTAAAAGGTATAGAATAGACACCTAGCTTGACAGAAATGCGTAGCAGAAGGTACGCGAAAAGGCTGTCCTGCAGGTTTGGGCAATGATCCGCAGGGCAGGCTGTAACAGATTTCCTATATTTCCATTAATATATTATGATTCATCGAGAAGACGAAGTTTGGTGTCGAGGCGGTCCAGTGCCTCCTGCATATGGCGCATCCGTTCGCTCAGACGCTGCTTTTCCTGCAGGAGGATTTTCCGGCGGGCAGACCGGGTATCACCATCCTGGCGGTATAATTTCAGATAGGCAGCCAGACCTTCAATTGAGACATCGGCGGCACGCATGCATTTGATGAACGCAATACTGGCACAATTTTCATCGGTATATTCACGGATGCCGTTTTTATTGCGCGGCACCTGGCTGATAAGGCCGATTCGTTCATAATATCGCAATGTATCAGGGGTCAGATTATACTTTTCACTGACTTCTTTGATCTTCAATGGTATCACCTCTTAGTCCGTATTATAAATGATGGAGTACAGTCTAAGTCAACAGGTCTTTTGACGGTATTTTACGCTATCTTACGCTATCTTACGCTTGCTTTGAACTTGTGCCTTTTCATAAAAATGCTCCCTTCCCGGTAAACAAGCTTGTATTGTGTCACTTGTCTACCGGGAAGAGAGCATATCATGAGCAGACTGACCGCCTGATGGGGCAGCTTTTTGCGAAATTGTATTTCTTAAAATAAATGCTTGAGCCAGAGCAGGGCGACGGCAGCACCGGAGCAGAGGACGGCAATGGC
>NZ_DGRS01000028.1:0-40882 GCF_002391155.1 Megasphaera sp. UBA4382
CGCTACCAAACTGCGCTATGCCCCGTCAACGTAAAATATTATACACGTTATCCCATCATTTGTCAAACATGAATATATATTAATTTTGAAGGTGGTAAAATTGGATATCGGCCAGCCGGCCATCTTCTGCAATGACGATGGCATACGTCCCCTCCCGCCCGTCTCTGGGCCGGCTGATACTGCCGGGATTGACGATGACAAGATCTTCCCGTTCCAGCAGATACTGGCGGTGTGTATGGCCAAACACAACCAGGTCGGCCCCGGCATGATGACCCCATTCTTCTAATTTCTGGAGTCTCTTTTCTCCATACCACTGGCTGCCATGGATGACCGCAATGGTAAGGCCCGCCGCTTTTACAAGGCGTCGTTCCGGCACATTCAGGTCTGTCAGGTAATCATTGTTGCCGAGGACGGCATACACGGGAACGGCAGCATAGGCTCCTAAATCTTCCGCATCTTCACAATAATCTCCTCCATGTATCCAGCAGCAGACGTCAGGAGCCTGATCTACCATCTGTTCCAAGCAGGAAAAGCGGCCATGGCTGTCACTGACTAATCCGATGCGTACCACACTCATGGCAACAGCTCCAACAGTTTTTTCAGAGCCCGGCCACGGTGGCTGATCTTGTTCTTCTCTTCCAGTGATAATTCCGCCATAGTCCTTCCATAGGACGGAACATAGAATAATGGATCGTATCCGAATCCGCCTGTACCAGCATAGAAATCACGGATAAGGCCGGAACAGGTCCCTTCAGCATGGATTTCCCGTCCATCAGGCCAGATGAGGACCAGATCGCATACATAATGGGCCGTCCGCTTTTCCGGCGGGAAAGGCCGTAATTCTTCAATGAGTTTCTGGTTATTCTGTCCGTCGTCACATTTCGGTCCGGCATAGCGTGCCGAATAGACACCAGGACGACCATCAAGTACATCGGCAATGATTCCCGAATCGTCAGCCAGGCAGGGACGGCCTGTAGCCTTCATATAATACCGGGCTTTCAGGCGGGCATTTTCCACAAAGGTCGTACCCGTTTCTTCCGGCTCCTTGATATCAGAAATGACGTCATGCACAGACACGACGTCATATCCCAATGGTTCAAGAGCGCCTTTGAATTCTCTGATTTTTCCAGCATTATGCGTCGCCAGGATAATCGTTTCTTTCATAGCAGGTTCCTTCTCCATCGTTAGTTATTTTCTTTGGCAGCGGTTTCACCTTTTTGCTCCCGCACGGCCTGGGCATAATTCTTGATGACGACAATAGGCGTCTTCTGCGATGCATTGCCAAAGGGGTTATTAATCAGGATACGGGCGATTTCCTTTGGATTCAGGCCGCGGGAATGGCCCAGTACAGCTGAACGCTTAAGGTCATTGACGTCGGCCACGCAGGCGCCATAACAGCCCATGCGTTTTTTGATTGCTTCAGCCACTTCATCAGGCTTATCCGGGCCATAGACGATGCATTTATCAAAAGGCGGCATCGTGCCCGTCACGTCATCAGTCAGCGATGCCTGGCGGCATTTGGCATACCACACGCCATTTTTGCCAACCAGTTTTGCCAAAAAACCGATGATGAACCAGAAGAGCATCTTCCATTCCCCTTCAAGGTTCATCGCCGCCTGCATGCCATAGAGACTGGCCATGCTCCCTTCACCAGGAACGAAGCGGCGCATGAGACGGCACTGCCAGGTTGGTGTCAGTTCTTCCGGGCGGGTATAGCGGTGCTGGGTGATGGCGACAACGCTTTCTGCCGAGCATACAATATCATCAGGTCCGACGATATCTTTTGCATATTCTTCTATGATATCGACGATGTCATCTTTATCAGTAAGAATTCTGGTCTTTACCGGTACTAATTCTAATTCTGCCATGTCTATTTTCCTCCTATGCTTGTTCCATAGCCCGTTTTACTTCTGAAGCTTTGAGTGTAATACGGGCCTTGTGAATATACCATTCACTGCGGGAAACGACCTGATATACCAGGTCAATGGGCATATCGGGGAAGGTCTTTAAATCTTCACGGATGGTTCCTTCCTTGCTCACCAGTTCAATCGTAACGCGGATGCGGCCCGATTCACCGGGATTGATGATGACCGATTCCCAATATCCATCGTTCCGTTCAGCTGCTTTATTTGCCAGCTGGGAGTGGACAATGACCTTGTCATACTGTTCATAAGGCAACAGGGTCCGGGGATAAAAATCCATAATCGTTCCTAGTTGTTTCCCTATATTCTTAAAGGGAACTTCTGTTTCAAATACAGCTGTACCGGCAGTCAGGCTTTTTAAGGCAAAAGGCTGGCGTCTCCGCGCTTCGATGACAAACCGGGCATCCCCCTGGTGCCAGGCAAAGAGGCGGAATAACAGATACAGTACGGCAATGAGGCCGACGATAAAGATAATGATGTTCAGCAACTGGTAGACAATCACGACACAAGACTCCTTTAGGTAAAATATGAAGTAGAACTAGAACAACAGCTGCAGAAACAGATCACATTTCCTGCTGATCTGTTTCATACATGGCTTTCAGCCTGAGGTACGGACCATCGCCAATGCGGGCTACCTTTCCCGTATCCTTATGGGTAAAAACATTCTGCGTCGTTCCTTCGGCCATGAGGCGGCCGTCCCGTTTCCGCAGAATACGGTAGGCATATACCATCTGAGCCCGCGATAACTTGACCAGGCGGGCTTCGATGACGATTTCATCATCGTAATAGATATTATCGATGTATTCACAGTTTACGTTTTTAATAGGAAAAAGAATGCCTTCATCCATGAGTTCAAATAAATCGACACCGGCAGCACGCATATACTCGCAGCGCGCACATTCAAACCAGCGGATATGATTGGCATGATGGGCGTTTCCCATCATATCTGTCTCGCTGAAGCGGACCCGTTCTGTTACGCTGACCATTTTCTCCACTCCTGTCTTCACTTAAACATGCCCTATTATTTTACGCTGTATAGGAGCATTTGTCAAAACTTACCAGACAAAACCTGGCGCTTTATACTGTAAAAAAGCTGCCGCAGATGCGGCAGCCTGAAACACTATTCTCGGCGGATCTGCAATTGATGCAGACCTTCCTTCCACAGAGAAAATTACCAGTCGCAGTGAGCAAACGGAAGGATACGCCGTACTTTTTCTTTATGCTCCGGTTTGATGTAAGCCGCTGCAAACTTCAGAGCCGCCGCTACGACAGCAGCGTCATCGACCCAGCCGGCAACAGGCAGAAAATCGGGAACAACATCAATAGGCAGGATGACATATCCGATAGCACCCATAAGTACGAGCCGGACCAGTTTGGGCGTATCCTTATCCTGGATGCAATAGAAGATGGCCAGGAGCTTCGGGAGGAAATGTAGTTTTCCCTTCGTTTTACTCAGAAACCGCAGAAAACGGCCTGGCGAATAGAAACGGGTAAAAAACAACAGCAATTTCCACATAGGCACACCTTCATTTATTTTTCATCAAGAGGAATCTTGGCGTCTTCTACAGCTGCCTGTACTTTTTCATCGACAGACGGTTCCGCCGTATCGGCAGCTGGCTTTTCCCCTGCCGGTGCCGCTTCTTCCTGTGTCGTTTCTTTTACATCAGCACTGTCTTCTCTGGCTTCTTCCACATCATCGAGGACGCTGCGGCGCCGTACAGAATCAATGACTACCTGGCCCTTTTCCTTGACATCGTCAAAAGCATCAATAGCAGCGTCTTTGGCAACACTGCCCCAGCGCTTCATGAAATCTACTGTTTCATCTCCGAGCGGCACATTTTTCAGTGGATTATCACGCAATTTATCTACTTGTTCACGGGCCTTGTCCTTCCACTGGGCCATCATTTCGATGTACGGGCCCATATCGGTAGGCATGCCGTCTTTCATCCAGCGCTGTGTTACCCGGCCCAGGCTGTACGTAATACCGACGGCGACAGGGACCTGCACCGCACTGAACGGAATAAGCGTCGTCAGGAGATTTCCCGCCATACGGCTGCCCATGGCACCGAGGAAGGCAATGACAGCCCGTTCAGACAGCTTGACATTGTAGACTTTGGCAATGCGGCTGACGAGATACACTTCATTTGCCATGAGGGCGATTGTGCCAACGAGGGGAGCAATGACAATGGCTCCAGCACGGGCAGCTGCCCAGCGGCAATAGGTTTCAACCTTGAGATCAGCATCGGCAGCAGAATTTTCGATAGACTGGATTACTTCCAGAGAAGCAGTCGGCGCTACAGGCGCATGGGCTTCTTTTTCAGCTTTCATAGCTGCCAATTCTTTTTTCAGGGCATCGATTTCTTCTTGTAATGCCTGTACTTTATCCATTTCATCTGACATAGGAATCCCCCCATTTTCAAAATACATTTTTCTTTATTTTCCCATGTTTTCACCAGCTTGTCAAACCGCCATCGACAGGAACTGCTGTAGCCGTCATATACGACGCTTCCCGGCTGAGAAGGAATACGATGACCTGCCCTACCTCGGAAGCCTCAGCCAGCCGGTATAGCGGGTACTGCTGGCGCAGAGACTCTTCCGTTTCGTCAGGATTCGCTTCCATCTGGCGGGACAGAAGCGGAGTCTTTACATCGCCGGGGCAGACACAGTTGACCCGTACATCATGAGGGGCCAGTTCCAGGGCAAGTGATTTGCAAAAAGACACAACAGCCCCTTTAGTCGCACTGTAGACTGAACAGCCGATATTCCCCTGCAGGCCGGCATCACTGCTGACCATAACAATGCTTCCCTGATTTTTTTTCAATGGTTCCAGCGCTTCCCGGCAGAGATATATCGTACCGTAGACATTGGTGGCAAACAGGCTCTCTACGTCCCTGGCCGCAACATTTTCCAGCAGCTGTTCTTCATAATACCCGGCCGATGTTACCAGCCCGTCCAGCCTGCCAAAATGATGCAGTGTCTCCTGAACGATACGGCAGCACGCTCTCTCGTCGCTTACATCTCCCGGCACAAACTGGCAGGAACCGGGAAGAGACTGAAGATGTGAAAGAGCTGCCCGGCCCTTTGCGACATCCCGTCCATTGATGACGACACCGGCCCCTTTTCCCAGGAGGATCCGGGCCGTTGCCAGACCAATACCGGACGTACCACCGCTGATGAGAATGACTTTATCTTTCCAGTCCATACGCATACACCTCAGAATAGTCCTAAATACTGCAGAATCAGTTTGCCTATGAGCAGCGTCGTCACAGTCATCATGACGACGCGGACGAAGCCGCTGCCCCTGCGGATAGCCATACGGGATCCAAAAAAGGCGCCTATGAAAATGCCCAGAGCCATAGTCAGTCCATAAGCATACAGGACTTTTCCCGAATAGATGAACAGGCAGAACGCCGTAACATTGCTCACAAAATTCAGCACCTTGGCATTGCCGGCAGCAACGACGAAATCAAATCCGATCATGGCAAAAGCGATGATCAGGAATGTTCCCGTGCCCGGCCCGATAAAACCATCGTAGATACCGATGGCAAAGGCAAAAGCCACAGCCTGGATCAGCTTTTTCTTCGTTTCTCCCGTATAGGTACTGGCCGCCCCAAGGTCCCGGCGGCTAAAGACGAAAATAGCTACGGCTACCAGTGCAGCAATAACCAGGGGCTGAAGCACGGTTGCCGACATATGAAGCATGAGCAGACATCCAAGGGCAGCCCCGATGAACGTAAATGGCACGAGTTTCTTCATGAGACCCGTATCTACTTTTCCAGCCCTCATGAACTGGACGGTACTGATACCGCTGCCAAAGGTGGCAGCAAATTTATTGGTACCGATGGCATAATGGGGCGGCATCCCCATGGCCAGAAAAACAGGCAGGGAAATGAGTCCCCCTCCGCCGGCAATGGAGTCGATGAATCCCGACAAAAACCCTCCGCACAATGTAATCAGCAAATACTCCCAGGAAAGGGAAAGAAAATCCATATTCAAACGACTCCTATTCCATCAAATCTGTGGCAAAGACCAGGTCGATGCCTTCATTATGCAATTCGTCTATCATTTCACTGATAGCCTGTGCCGTATTCCAGCGGCAATGACCGATTACGATGGCACTGCCGTTTTCACGGGCAATTTGTCCAGCCTGGCGCAGGCGGCTCTTGACAGCATCGACGCTGGCATCGTTGTCGATAAACAGGTTATTGCGGCTTGTCACGACACCCATGGCCCGGGCCGTCTGTTCCCCAACAGATGTACTATTAGTGCGGCTGTCCAGGTATGCCAGGCCGCGGCTGTTCATGACCTGCATGACATCTTTCATGATCCGGCTGTCTGATGTTGCCAAAGACCCCTGATGATTATTCATGCCGATGGCATGGGGTACCTGATCCAGGATTTCATTGGCCGTAGCTTTTACTTTGCTGTCGCTCATATCCGTTCCGATATAGACCGATTCTGATGACGGAACTCCCTGGGGCTGCATGGGCATATGAACAAAGATCTGCCGTCCTGCCCGGTAGCCGCTGTCGGCACTTTCTGCTGTATGAGATTTATACGGCATGACGGCATAGGTCAGTGGAATGGGCATAGCATTGAACTGGTTCAGGATATCAAGGCTGCTTCCGCAGTCATCAATGACGATGGCCAGCCGTCCCCGTACTTCTGACGGATGCTGTTGGCCGGCCGTGCTCTTCTTTTCTTTCACACTGGCCAGGTCCTTATCTTTTGCGTTCAGCACGGCTTTCTTTACGGCATCTTGTGTTTCTTTCGCAGCTCCCGGTTCGGTGACATACAATTTTGTCACGACGAGATAGACCTGTTCCTTATCCAGCATGTCGAATAAGGCGATGTCATATTCTGTAATGGTACTGCTGCCAGCTTTTTTCGTATCCACCTGATACAGGACAGCTTTTCCTCCACTCTTGGCAAGTTCCCTTTCCAGACTTGTCCGCGAAAATTCTTTATCCGGTACGACTTCGACCTGTTTTGTCGTCCAGCGGATTTTCCCTCCTGTCGCCCGGCGGTTTTCTTCCCTGTTTTCTGTCTTCAGGACTGTCACTGAAGCATGTTGTGCCTTCAGCCATGTTTCCACGGCATCCTGCAGTTCGCTGGCCGGTCCGGTATAATCAGCATCGACACCATTATCCTGTACGCTGTCTATACGGGTCATTTCTTCATCGGCCTTTTTTTCCGTATTGCCGTTGAGAAACCACCAGGCCCCGGCACAGAGGGCGATGAGCAGCACCAGGACGGCAAGCGGTCTTGCCAGGGACGAACTTCCGGAAGAGCGCCGGCTCCGTTTACGTTTTATCATATGTCTTCCTCCATAGTAAAAAGCGGAGCCGCTTTCATAGCAACTATCTATGAACAGCCACTCCGGTTTCTCTCATTTCTGAATCAAATCAGGCTTTTGAATATTCTTCTGTCGTTATATCCAGTTCCGGCTCAGCACTGCCATGAAGCAGCTCCAGAACGCGCCGCCCTATGATCTGTGCCCCGTTGCGGTGGCAGGCAAGGCTTGATGCGGACATTTGCTGCAGTGTTTCCGGCGATCTGAGCAGCTCGGAAACAACCGCTGCCAGGTCATCTTTCGTTTTGACCCAGCGGGCGCAGCCCTTGCTCTGCATATAGGTGGCATTGGCTTCTTCCTGCCCGGGAATAGGACTGTACAGCACGATGGGCACCTGAACAGTAGCCGCCTCCGTGCAGGTCAGGGCTCCTGGTTTGGTAACCAGAAGGGAGGCCCGTACCATCAATTCCGGGATGTGATTGGTATAACCCAGGATTTCCACATGGTGATGCAGTTCCCGCCGCATCTGGCAGAGTTCATCGTACAAATCAGCATTATATCCTGTTACGACAGTAAAATCACCTACATCAGGAAGCTTATCCAGAACAGATAATGACTGGCGAATCGACCCCATGCCGAGGCCGCCGCCCATGATGAGGACGTTGCGCCGTCTTTCGTGGTCTTCATCCCAATGCCAGCGCTGCTGCTGGAAGGTATTGCGTACAGGAATACCGGAAACGACGATTTTTTCAGCCGACACATGCTGCTCCATGAGCTGCTGTTTCAACTGGGACGTCGCTACACAGTACAGATCCATTTGCGGATAGACCCAGAGCTGATGGATGGTAAAGTCCGTAATGACGCCAACCAGGGGAATCTGCAGGCGGTGCTGCCGTTTCAATAAGACTGCCGCCCCTGCCGGGAATGGATGAGTAAAAACGATAATGTCGGGATTCTTGTCCGCCAGCACGCGCAACATACGGCGTTTCAATCCCCACGAAAAAAGTGTTTTCACTACCATGCCTTTTTTATAACCCTGGGAGGAATAATACATCAGATCATAAAGCATGGGAAATACATCGAGTATTTTCAAATACGTTTCCTTGACAATGTTGTCGATAGAAAGCACATCATTGGATATGAAATCAAAGTGTTCCACTTCGCATTCTGCCGGCAGGGTTTTCAGATATTCTTCTATAGCATGTGCTGCCTGAGTATGACCGCTCCCAATAGAAGCTGACATGATCAGCACTTTTTTCTTCGTCATCCTGATTCCCTCTTTCAGACTGATAGTCCTACTAAATTATATATCCATGGTACGACAAAATGCAAGAAAAGAAAAGAGCCGTTTCTGACTGCGGCTCTTTTTCTCATTGACTTATTTATTGTTAACCAGATCTTTGAGCTGTTTGCCCGCTTTGAATGCCGGTGTATTGGAAGCGGCAATCTTGATGGTTTCTTTAGTCTGCGGATTGCGGCCTTCCCGTTCTTTGCGGTGACGTACTTCAAAGGTACCAAAGCCGATAATCTGAACTTTGTCATCCTTCTGAAGGCTTTCGCTGATAGCTTCAAATACAGCTTTTACAGCTTTTTCAGCATCTTTTTTCGTGATATCAGCTTTTTCTGCTACACTGTTTACTAATTCGGTTTTATTCATTGTAAATCCTCCTTTGATTTGTTACATCTATCGTTTCCGTCTAACAGGAGTTCCCGCATCTTTTCGTTCTTCCCGCTTCGCCTTTTGCCAGAAGCCATCCAGCTCATCCAGGGAAAATTCAGACCAGTCTCTGCCCGAAGCACGGACACAATCCTCTACATAGGAAAATCTGCTGCGGAACTTGTTGTTAGCCCGATGTAACGCACACTCCGGTTCTATGTCATATCGCCGGCATAAATTGGCCAGAACGAACAGGACATCGCCTGCTTCTTCCTCCATATGATCCCTGTCACCTTCAGCCACGGCATCCAGGAATTCCTGCCATTCTTCGTGGACTTTGGCTACCACTTGTTCAGCCGTATCCCACTCAAATCCTTTTTTTGCAGATTTTTCCTGAAGTTTATAGGCGGCAAGGAGTGAAGGAAGGCCTTTGACGACTCCATCGAGAAGATGGTCGTGCTGCTGGCGTCGTTCGCTCTGTTTCAATCTATCCCAGTTTACCATACTCATATGCCTGTTTTCAAGGGGTTTATCCGTAAAAACATGGGGATGGCGGCGAATCATCTTCTTTGTTACATCGTTTACAATATCCTGTGCTGAAAAAAGGCCTTCTTCTTCAGCTATGCGGGCATGGATGACGACCTGATACAGAATATCGCCCAATTCTTCCCGGATACCTTCTATGTCGTTCTGATCTATGGCATCGAGCATTTCATACACTTCTTCGATGAGGAACCGTCGCAGGGTCTTGTGAGTCTGCCGTTTATCCCAGGGGCAACCTCGTTCGCCGCGCAGGCGTGCCATGACCTGTACCAGGGGATCGAGATCAAAAGGCATCCCCTCTTGCGGCGTTTCTCCATCTTCTGACACCACATCCCCTTCTACCGGCGGAACAGGAAGAAAGAGACTGGTCAGGTGGTCAATCTGGTCACAGCGATCCAGTTCATAAAGCTTTATCGGCCGTATCGATTCGTCAGGAAGACTGACATGATACACCAGCTGTGCTTCATATTCGTCACCGTAAATATCCATCAAAGACAGTTTCAAATCCGATGCGACGTGGCGGTCGTATACCTGGGTCACGATAAGGGGCGTGCGGATATCACGCGGAACCTGTCCGGCATCGGAACTGTCGATAATGGTCACGCCGTTTACCGGGTCAAAACGGAGCCGCGTGTACATGACTTCGAGGAAACTCATCCCCGGATGGACTACGACGGGGATATGACGTCCCGCTCCCTCTTTTTCCAGCATAAGTACCGTCCGTTCCGCTACGACGGGACTACCCGGCACGGCATAGACGACATCTCCTTCCGATGCCCGGTCCAGCACATAATCAGTAATGCCCTGATAGACGCTGTCAAAAGATGTCCCCTGTTCATAAAAACGGTCCAGTGCCTCGTAGGCAATATGTGCTTCATCGAGCATAGAAACAGACGGATGCACAGCCGTCCGCAACAGCAGGCAGCGCGCTTCCTGCATAAGCCGGAAAGCCGAAAGTGTAATCAGGCCGGCATCTCCCGGACCCAGCCCGACAATATGTATCGTTCCCATAATCAGCCTCTTTTCCATAACGTCATTATTCCAGTTTTTTTACCCAGCGATATATACGGGGCCCCAATACGGGGATTTTAGCAACATCCTCAGTGGCGATAGCCCGGAAGGCAAACAGACAAATAAGGTAAATCAGTGCTGCCATTCCCATAGCGGCAACCGTGGCCAGCGCGTCAGGAGCTACTGCCGACAAACCTTTGTGGACAAACCAGGCTGTCCCGGCCATGGCCGCTGCCGCCAGAAATAGTTTTCCTATATAAAGCCATTGTACGGCATAGCGGCAGTAGCGCCGGGCAAAATATAAATTGAGTGCGGCAGCAATAGCCAGATCGGCATTGGTCGCCCAGGCGGCCCCTACTTCAGCCAGCCAGGGCAGGGCCGTCAGATACCAGCTCAGGGCGATTTTGACAATGGCCGCGGCGGCCATATTATACAGAGGAATTGCCGTACGGCCCAATCCCTGCAGGAGACCACCCGTGACCTGCTGCAGGCCGATGAGGAACACTGACAGTCCCAGGACACAGATGGAAGGCCCTGCAGCCGGTGTCGCATAGAGCAGCCGTGAAATAGGCACGGCCAGTACAGCCAGTCCCAGGGAAGCGGGAATAGTAATCAGGCAGGCAATGCGCATGGCCGTATGGGTCCGCGCCAGCACCAGATCTCTTCTGCCACTGGCAAGGGCTGCCGAGACTGCCGGGACGAGACTGGTAGCAAGAGCCATAGTCAGGATAGCCGGCAGCTGCACCAGCCCGTTAGCCATGCCAGAAAGATAGCCGAACAGGGCCGTGGCTTCATGAGCCGTGTATCCGGCAGCAATGAGACGGCGCGGCACGATGAACAAATCAATACTGGCTACGGCTGGCAGCAGCATATTAGCTGCCGCGACCGGAACGGCAAGGACAACCAGGCGTCTGATGACAGTCAGGACATGTAACGGTGCAAATGTTCCTGTATCGGGTAGCTGCTCTTTTTTTTCATGGCGGATGTACAATGCGGCGATGATACAGAGTCCAGCCGCTGCACCGGGAACAGCGCCAAAAGCAGCTCCGGAGGCAGCCGGTACCAATCCATATGGCAAAAGGGCCCAGGCCAGCGTAAGCATGACACACACCCGGACGAACTGGTCCAGCATCTGGGACAAAGCTGTCGGAGTCATGAGCTGCAGGCCCTGGAAATAGCCGCGAAAGCAGCAGGTCAGGACAGACAAAGACAAAGCCGGAGCCAGTACGACCAGAGGCCAGTAGGCCCGTTCATCACTGACAAGCCCCGTAGCAATGAGTGCGCGGGCTCCCAGCACCATGCCCAGACCGCACAAAACGGCAATGACAGCCATGAAAGCCAGAGTAACGTGAAAAATCCTCCGCGTACCGCTGTAATTGCCCCGGGCCGCCTGCTCGGCCACCATGATGGAGACAGCAATAGGAATGCCGGCGCCAACGATACTGAGCAGCAGGATATACATGGGATAGGCCATCTGATAGAGACCGATTCCCTCACCGCCCAGAAGGCGGGACAGGAGAATGCGGTTCACGCCGCCCAGGATTTTTACGACAATCCCGGCAATGGTGAGCACCATAGCTCCCCGCAGGAAAGAAACGTTAGCCAAGGGAATTCCCCTTTCTCACTGTGTTGAAAGACGCAAAAATCTGATCTAAGAAGGTCAGGATATCTTCTACCCCGGCAAGACTGATCCGCAGCATTAGGGGCATACCCGGTACCGTACGGAACCGGCGCCGCAGCGGCCCTGTCAGCTCCGCCAGCGGTGGCATATCCTGCAGGCTGCGCCACTTCAATTCCAGCGTGTCCCGTTTTTGGGCGATGAGTGTAAGGCCCAGGCTGCGTCCCGTAAGACGGATCCGCGTCGCGTGGAGCAGCGTCTCTACGGGACGGGTAGGACGACCGTAGCGGTCCAGTAGTTCTTTTTCCAAATCATTCAATTCTTTTTCGTCGGTAATAGTGGCCAGACGCTGATACATTTCTATCTTCTGTCCGCCGTTGCTGATGTAGGCATCATCGATAAAGGCATCAATATGCGTTTCCATGACCGTTTCCGGTGGCGGCAGTTCATCACTCTGTCCTTTCTGGGCTTTGGCGATGGCTTTTTCCAGCATGCTGCAGTACATGGCAAACCCGACACTGGCAATATTGCCATGCTGTTCCCGTCCCAGGAGATTGCCGGCACCGCGGATTTCCAAATCGCGCATGGCTATTTTAAACCCTGAGCCCAGTTCGGTAAATTCCTTAATTGCCTGAAGACGTTTTTCTGCCACTTCCGACAGGACTTTATCCCGGCGGTACAGGAAATAGGCATAGGCCATGCGATGACTGCGGCCGACACGGCCCCGCATCTGATACAGCTGGGACAGGCCGAAATGGTCCGCATCATAGATGATGATCGTATTGGCATTGGCTACATCCAGACCGTTTTCGACGAGGCTGGAACACAGGAGAATATCATAGCGGCCTTCATAAAAGTCGAACATGACTTGTTCCAACAGTGTCCCGGCCATCTGGCCGTGGGCGATGCCGATAGATAAATCCGGCAGTAATGCCTGAAGCTGGTCTTTCATTTTTTCGATGGAATCTACCATGTTGTAGACAAAAAATACCTGCCCGCCCCGGTGCTTTTCCCGCATGACCGCGTCACGGACAATACGGGCATCGTATTCGGTGACATAGGTCTGGACGGGGAAACGGTCTGTCGGTGGCGTTTCGATGACACACATCTGGCGCAGATTGACCAGGGACATATGAAGCGTACGTGGTATCGGCGTCGCGCTCAGAGTCAGCACATCGATATGGGCTGCCCAGGCTTTCCATTTTTCTTTCTGGGCCACACCAAAACGCTGTTCTTCATCGACGACAAGCAACCCCAGATCTTTAAATTTCACACGTTTATTGAGCAGACTGTGAGTCCCGATAAGGACATCGATTTCTCCGGTCAGCGTCCGGCGCAGGATGTCCTTCTTTTCCTTTGGTGACCGGAACCGGTTGAGAACATCACAGTTGACACCAAAATTACGGAACCGTTCCGTAAAAGTCTGGAAATGCTGCTGGGCCAGAACTGTCGTCGGGACGAGGACTGCAACCTGTTTGCTTCCCATGACGGCTTTGAATACGGCCCGCATGGCGACTTCCGTCTTGCCAAAACCAACATCGCCACAGACAAGACAATCCATCGGGAATGGTTTTTCCATGCTCTTTTTGATTTCTGCTACGGCTTTCAGCTGATCTTCCGTTTCTTCATAGGGGAACGCATCTTCAAATTCTTTCTGGAACGGCGTATCCGGCGGGAAAGCAAATCCTGGGACGATTTCACGCTTGGCATAGACTGCAACCAGTTTTTCCGCCAGGTCCGTAATCGATTTCTGCGCCTTTGCCCGTGTCTTCTGCCAGTCACTGCCACCCATCTTGTGCAGTTTTGGCGTATCACCTTCATTACCGATATAACGCTGCAGCAGATTAAGCTGGTCCGTCGGGACATACAAGATATCTTTTCCGGCATAATGGATTTCCAGATAATCTTTATGGACGCCGTCGATTTCTATGGTCTTGATGCCGGCGTAGCGGCCGATGCCGTGGACTTCATGAACGACATAATCGCCGGCTTTGAGATCGGTAAATACGTTGATTTCCTGCCCTTTCTGCACGTGATGGCGCAGGCGGTGCTTCTGCATGCCGTAAATATCCCGTTCAGATATGACGACTAACTTGGCATAAGGCAGTTCGAACCCATTTCGTATTTCCCCTTCTGCCAGGTAAATCTGGCTGGCCTCAAGGGGTATCGTCTCTTCGTATGCAGAAACGGAAAATCCGTTCTGGGCAAACCAGCTTTTCAGCGTCGCAATCCGCTGGCGGCTGCCGAGTACAAAAAGAATCGCATCGCCGCTTTCCTGCCAATGCGAAAGTTCATCGTGAAGCAGGTCAAACTGTTTCTGGAAACTGGCCATGGCCTTGGCAGAAAAGCTTGCCGACGAATCTATCATCATATCCGGTACGGACTGGGCCATGAGAGACAGGACAATCCGTGTCCCCTTTCGTCCTGCACCGGACAGAGATCGCCATGAACAGAGCCATTCTTTGTAATCGGCGCTTTCTTTCAGGAATTTCTTTAAATTTTCCCGGCAGCGGTTGGGTTCATCCCAGATAATAACGCCTTCGTCAAGATAATCGAGGATCGTATGTTCTTTGTCTTTATCGCCATCTATAGCAAAAGGAAGGATACGGACCGTATCGGTCTTATCGAGGGATTTCTGGCTCGACGCATCAAAAAAGCGCAGGCTTTCCAGTGTATCGCCGAAAAATTCCAGACGGAGCGGCTGTTCATAGTTTACGGCAAATACATCGATAATATCACCGCGCACAGAAAAATGGCCCCGCCGTTCGACCATATCGACCCGTTCATATCCGTCATCTGCCAGGCGCCGGAGCAGCGTTTCCCGTTCGTAATCCTGACCGGCAGATACGTTAAACGCTGCTGCATTGACATGTTCCGGCGCCGCGATGAACTGGGCCGCTTCTTCTATCGTCGCGACGACGGCACAAAAAGCATGACTGCAGAGTGCCGCCAATACTTCCATCTGCCGGGCTGTCCGTTCCATGCTCTTTGCCGTCGTTGAAAATACGGCCCGGTCTCCTAAGGGAAATGTATAGACGGGTAAATCCGCGGCAAAGAACTGCAGATCCGTCTGCCAGGCCGTTTCCTGCTCTTTCGATGGTACAATGATCAGAGCCGGTTTTCCCGCAGCCATGACAGCCCGGGCGGCAAACGACGTTTTGACCGATCCTCCGACACCGTATATGCTGTGGCACCCGGGCTGGATAAACAAGTCAGCACAGGAATGTATATTGGCATCCTCGTTCATGCGTTGAAAAAAAGTATTCATATTACACGACCTCATAGAAAACGGGGCCTTAGTAAAAAATCCCTAAAGCCCTTTTAGTAAACAATGTTCAAGTGACGTTTCATTATATCATAGAACGATTTTTTTTTAAAGACACACTTGGCCCATTCAAAAGAAAGAGGCTGCAACAAAATGGGCTTTTACGCCGTACATTTTGCTCAGCCTCTTCCCGTTTACTGCAGATTGTGCTTCCGCTGGCATCAATTACTCAGTTTTTCCAACGAGCGGTGTCAGCAACTGCCTCCTGCGTCAGGAATAGTCATCCTGGTACTACTTATTATCCGACTGTGGCAGATCGCGGTTGGTACAGATGCGGCCCTGCCTTTTACCGATAGCAGCGATAATTTCGTCTACCCTGGCCGGGTCTTTTTCCATACCCGTTGCCGCCCGGACGAGATTCTTCAGATAATCCCAATCCGTAAACGACCGGGCCATGACGGTAGACGCTTCCTGGTTTCCTCCGCCGTGGAGAGCCATGGCCGTCCAGTTGGAACCGCGGGCCATATGTTCAATAAACCGGCCGGCCCGGAGACGATCCATTGCCGTATAGGCCGGATTGCCCGGATTAAACGCTCTCTGACAGAGTTCTCCTACTTCTTTACTGCGCATATCCAGTTCAGATGGCGCCGTTTCTCCAAATCCCGCCAGAATATCCCGGGCCAGCCGCACAGCTTCAAAAGGCATCTGGGTACAGGTATACTTACAGGTATGGGACATAAGCGGATTGGGGATCCAGAATCCGCTGGGGTGCTGGAATCCTTCGACGCCCGATGCCAGGGACAATCCGTATACCGTTTCGGCCGTCATGGCCATCTGGGTCAGCTTTGTGCGGATATGCCCGGCTTTCTGGACACCAATCATATCGGCAATGAGGCTGGCCGCACCACACAGGGCCGAACAGCCGCCGGCCTTGCAGCCACCGGCAGTCAGGCGATGGACAGCAGTGAAATAACTCAACAGGCGGCCGACATATTTCGTCTCGCCGCACATGAAGACCCGGTCATTGGGCACGAATACATGGTCAAAGTATACCAGAGCCTGATGGTCGGCATATTTTTTGCCCAGATCAATTCCTTCGATATCACCGCCGACTTCAAAGAAACGCTTATCCTGGGGCGTGCGGCCCAATACAAAGGTCAGGCCCGGCGTATCGGCCGGAACGGCACAGGCCAGAGCAAAATCTTTATCTTCAGGACGCATATTAGTCGTCGGGACGATGACGATTTCGTGAGCGAACAAGATGCCTGTCTGGTTGCATTTATAGCCGCTGATGACGATACCGTCATCGCGTACTTCATTAATGTGTACGTATGCATCTGGATCAGGCTGTTCGTGAGGGGCCAGCGTGCGCAGGCCTTTGACGTCCGTCACTGTTACCGTACAGGTCAGGTCATTGCGTTGCACATAATCGAGGAATTTCATGAACCGGTCGAAGTAATGAGTTCCCAGATCCTGATCCATATCATAGCAGGCCGGACCCAGACCGGCAAAGGCTTCTGAACCGGTACAGCGGTGAGTACAACAGCCGACGACTTCCGCAAGAGCACGGGCAGCCCGGGTCTTGCGGTTTGCGTCTTCTGCCGAACGCAGGGGCGCATTGTAAATACTGACCGGTTGTCCGCTGAGATGCGATGGCACCGTAATCAGGTCTTTCCATTCCGGACGGCTCTGCAGGTCATAAATAGTAGAAATGGCATTAAAGCTGGCCGCCAGTGGCGGGAACGTCGTCAAGTCTTCGATTTTTTTGCCCAGAAAATAGACATTCATCGGTTTGCGGGCACGGATACTGGCTTGAAATTGCTCTTTTGTCATCAACATAGTGATTCCTCCTCCCGTACAGTCACAGCATCACACAATAATATGCATCTTTCTGGCTGCCTCCGTTAATTCTTCCCGGAAAGCAGGAGCTGCAATGCGAATCAGCGCTTTGGCACGCTGGGAACAGGTCAGCCCTTTCAGCCGTGCCATGCCGAACTCAGTAACTACATAATCGACATCGTTTCTCGTCGTACTGACACAGGCTCCTTCTGTGAGGACCGGTTTAATCTTGGACACTTTCCCTTTTTTTGCCGTTGCCGTAAAAGCGAGGAACGATTTTCCTCCTTTGGAAGCAGCGGCCCCACGGATGAAATCAATCTGCCCGCCTACACCGCTATAGTTCTTTGTTCCCATCGTTTCCGAGCATACCTGGCCGAACAAGTCGATTTCGATGCACGAATTGATGGAAATGACCTGATCATTCATAGCAATGACGCGGGGATCATTGACATACGATACGGGCAGGAAGGCGACACCGGGATTATTGTCAATAAAATCATAGGTCCGGCGGGAAGCAAAGGTAAAGGTCGCAACAGAGGTTCCGCGATGAATCCGTTTGCAGCCGTTAGTAATGACTCCGGCCAGTGTCAGATCAACCATGCTGTCACAAAACATTTCACTATGTACACCCAGATTCCGCTTATCGAGCAGGCTCTGTGCCACCGCATTGGGAATGCCGCCAATTCCCAGCTGCAGCGTGGCTCCATTGGGTATCTCGTCAGCAATCATCTGCCCGATGGCAAGGTCCGTATTGGTAACCGGCGGCGGATCGACTACTGTAATGGGGGCATCATTTTCCCATATACCGTCTACTTCTGAAATATGGATAAAGGAACCAAACGACCGGGGCATAGTCGGATTTACTTCTACCAGTATTTTTTCTGCATGATGACGGACTTCACTCAAATCGGCCGCCGTACCGAAACTAAAATACCCGTGCTCATCCATAGGGGATACGGCAGCGTAAAACACATCCGGCTCAGGCAGGACACTGGTCCACACCTGTGGTACCTGACTGTAATGGGCCGGCATATAATCGCCGCGGCCTT
Organism: Megasphaera sp. UBA4382; assembly: GCF_002391155.1. NCBI lineage: Bacteria > Bacillati > Bacillota > Negativicutes > Veillonellales > Veillonellaceae > Megasphaera > Megasphaera sp. UBA4382. The sequence continues at coordinate 18,198 of NZ_DGRS01000028.1, forward strand.
CCCATATCATGTTCCTGTCATAAGCACTGACAAAGTGGGAAATGTGATAAATATATTTCTCCATACCGGCTTTCATGTACTCCTGCTGCCGGAGGGGAAGGAGTACACAATGGCGGATATGTTCCAGGTCCAGCTCAGGAGCATACGAGGCCAGTACCTGCAGAATTCCCGTCGGTTCCGCCACCTGCCCTGTGCTGACACAGACATCCCCGTTTTTGAACTGCCTGGCCAGGGATTCAGCCGTCATCTTCTTTTCTTCGTACATGCACTGCCATTGATTCATCATGTCCGCCTCCTTTTCCCTCCATTCACATGATTTGAGATGGGATATTTTTTCCTTGCCCCTTTTCTCCCGTCTCTACAAGTATATATGAAATAATCGCGCCAATTATTCGTGAGCAAACGGAATGGGGCCGGAGCCCATGATTCAGGCATCGAAAAAAAAGAAGCGTTTCTTTGTGATGTCATTTTGCATCATCAAAAAAACGCTATATCAGAAATGCCGGCTGAACCGTGAGATCATCCCCTATAAAAAGACCGATTTCTGATGCAGGATTACATCAGAAAATATGCAGTCCTGCATCAACAGCCGGATATATTTATTTTTTCTTTCCCAGGGACAGACCGTACTTCTGCATCTTCCGGGATATAGTAGACTGATCAATATGCAGTACATCTGCCATGGCCCGTGTCGAACGGCACTGGGCTGCCGTCATCTGGAGCACTTTCCGCTCCACTTCGGCCATAGTCTGGTTCCACGGGGCCACACGGCGTATAGTAACGATGGCCTCGCTTTCTTCCATCTGAATCTGACTGATAAAATCTTCCGGCCGCAGGTCATCGCCTTCGGTCAGCACGACCAGTGTCTCCATGGCATTTTCCAGTTCCCTGATATTGCCGGGCCAGTCCTGGACCATGAGAAGACGGCAGAGTGCCGGTGTCAGTACTTTATGCTTCTCATATTTTGTATTGAACGTATGGAGAAACTGCGCTGCCAGCGGTATGACGTCCTCCCGCCGTTCCCGCAGCGGCGGAATGTGGATATGGATGACGTGGAGCCGGTAATACAAATCACTCCGGAACCTTCCCTGCTGCACCATGTCCCACAAATTCCGGTTCGTAGCGGCAATAAGACGGACATCAACGTGGATAGACCGGGTAGCACCAATGCGCTGTACTTCCTGATTCTGTATGACCCGCAACAATTTGGCCTGAGCTGCCAGACTCAGTTCCCCTATTTCATCGAGCAGGAGTACGCCCTGATCGGCCAGTTCAAAAAAGCCGGCCTTACCCTGCCGCCTGGCTCCGGTAAAGGCACCGCTTTCATAACCGAACAATTCCGATTCAAAAAGCTCATCGGGGATGGCACCGCAATTAATTTTCAGGAACGGTTTATCCCGGCGCCGGCTACGATGATAAATTTCATTGACGACGACTTCTTTGCCCGTCCCCGATTCCCCTGTAATCAGCACCGTCGAATCGACATCCGAAACGACCTCGATGAGATGCATGACCTTCTGCATCGCCTGACTGCGGCCGATGACCATATCATGGGAATGACTGCTCAGAACGGCGACTTTGCGTATAAATTCATTCATATGCTGCCGCTGTTCCTTGAATTTTTCCCACAATATCTTCCATGATGACACATCCTGGATATCTACGACGATACAGCGCATCTGATGATTGCGGTCCAGTCCGGGAGTAGCCGTATAGACGAGCTTGCGCCCCTTATATTCGACAAGGGAGACGCCGTGCTGCCGTTTATGCAGCGCTTTATCCAGCAGTTCCCGGGGTATCTGCGTTTCTTCCCTGATTGTTTCGATAGACTTGCCTAATATGGCTTTCCGTTTCAGGCCGTATAATGCTTCAAACCGGCGGTTGACCCGTTTGATCATACCCCTGGAATCGAGCACTAAAAGTCCCGTCGAACCGGCTTCCAGCACGGCATCGATTTCCTCTACGACATCGCGCACGACATTCAGTTCCTGAACGGCACAGGAAGACACGCACGATTCATGGACAATGAAGATACTTCCCCGACGTCGCTTTCCTGTCTGCCATGGACGGATATGACAGATGAAATCACGCGATGCAGCCGTTACCACATAGCGGCCTTCACAGTGGACGGCATCAACCGTTTCTCCCAGTCTTTTGATGATTTCCCGGCACGATCCGGGCAATCTCCGTTCCAGATCACAGGCCGCACTGTTCCAATATACAGGAATCCCCTTTTCATTAACCAGTATGAGAATACAATACACCGCATCGGTAATCGCCATAAAATCTTCACGGGTTAATGCCAACGGTCTCGTATTCATCGCCATACACCTCCGGCAGTGGCAGGAAAACGTGCAGTATCGCAGGGGTAACAAGTCTATATTTTTATTATACCAAAAACAGCCCGCCCCTGTCCTGCACAACGCGAATCACTTTGTGTTACGCAGAAGAAACGAGTTTTTCCCAGCTTTTCTCCTCCTTTCCCTGTTTACGAACATCACTTTTCTTAGTATAATAGTATGTACTGTATTTTTTGATTATTCGAATTCATGAGGTGGAACATGTCATTAGTAGATGAAGTAAATAACCGCCGTACGTTTGCCATCATCTCTCACCCGGATGCTGGCAAGACGACATTGACTGAAAAACTGCTCCTCTACGGAGGAGCCATACATCTGGCTGGCTCTGTCAAAGCGAGAAAGACAGCCAAACATGCCGTATCTGACTGGATGGAAATCGAAAAACAGCGTGGTATTTCTGTCACCAGCTCGGTCCTTCAGTTCGATTATGAAGGCCATCATATCAATATCCTTGATACGCCGGGCCATCAGGATTTCAGTGAAGATACGTACCGTACGCTCATGGCCGCAGACAGTGCCGTCATGCTCATCGACGTCGCAAAAGGCGTCGAAGCCCAGACGAAGAAGCTGTTCCGGGTCTGTAAAGAACGGGGTATCCCCATCTTTACCTTTGTCAATAAAATTGATCATTTCGGCCGTAATCCTTTCGACCTGATGGATGAAATCGAAAATATCCTGGGCATCCACGCGTATCCCATGAACTGGCCCATCGGTCTCAATGGCAATTACCAGGGTATCTATGACCGGACGACAGCATCGATTGAACTGTTTGAAAAAGACACGTCCCACGGCCAGCGCAAGCTGGCATCGACCAAAGGTTCAGCCGACGACCCGGTCTTCAAGGAACTCCTCGATGACGATGTACATCAGGGACTCATCGACGACATCGAGCTCCTCGATATGGCCGGTGACGAATTCGATATGGAGAAAGTAAAAAATGGCCAGCTGACACCGATGTTCTTCGGTTCAGCCATGACCAACTTCGGTGTCAAGCCCTTCCTGGAAGAATTTCTGCGCCTGGCTCCACCGCCCCAGCCCCGTCCCTGTGCCGAAGGCGTAGTCGAACCGACGTCTGATCAGTTCACGTCGTTCGTATTCAAGATTCAGGCCAACATGAATCCCCAGCACCACGACCGCATCGTATTCATGCGCATCTGCTCCGGTCAGTTTGAAAAGGGCATGACCGTTACCCATCGTCAGTCGGGAAAGACCCTGCGTCTCATGCAGCCCCAGCAGTTCCTGGCGACAGAACGGACTATCGTCGAAGAAGCCTATCCAGGTGATATCATCGGCGTATTTGATAATGGCACCATGGGCGTCGGCGATACACTGTACTCAGGCAAAAAGAAAGTCACCTTCAAAGACTTCCCGACTTTCCCGCCGGAATTATTCGCCCGCATCCGTGCCAAAGATTCGATGAAGCGCAAGCAGTTCCTGAAAGGCATGACCCAGCTGGCCCAGGAAGGGGCCGTCCAGATTTACGAAAATCTCGGCTCCATGGAAAGTTATATCGTCGGTGCCGTCGGCCAGCTGCAATTCGAAGTGCTGGAATACCGGCTGAAGCATGAATACGGCGTCGATCTGGAAATGAACACTCTGCCTTACACGGTAGCCCGCTGGATTCAGACCAATGGCCATGACTACAAGGAACTGAAAAATATCGACAGTGCCATGATTGTCAAAGACCACAAGCAGCGTGTCGTACTGCTCATCGCCAACGAATGGCAGACCAACTGGATTGTCGAACGGAATCCGGACTTTACTTTCTGTACGACACCAGATGAACTGGCCATTGACGAACCAGACGAAGAATAACGATTCCGGCACGCATCCCGCGCTTAAGATTCCCTGTCAACTGTCAGATTTTTAATCTCAAACTCAAAAACGAGGCTATCGCATTATGTAATTTTAACCTAATGCGATAGCCTCGTTATTTTTCTTTATCTATGTTTTCCTTATCCAGATCTTCTGAAATCTTGCGCAATACCTTCTTTGCCTGCTGGCGCCGATGCCAGTACCAGAGTCCGCCATAAATCACCGTAATAGCAATAATCAGTATGGTAAGGCGCAGGGTATGATCTTCGAACATGACCACATCGTGTCCAACGAACACTTCACAGGCTACCGACGGAAGCTTGCCAATAAAACAGCCCAGAATATAATCGCGGTAACTGATATGGCTCAGAGCGCCCAGGGCCGTCACCAGTCCGTTGGGTGAATACGGTACAGCCCGTGCTACGGTCATAGCCTGCCACGTGCTGTAATGGTCCAGCTTACTGAGCATTTTACTTTTTTCTATGACTTTTTTGGCTTTGCCCCGGAAGAGAGTCCGCATGAAAAAGAAACTGATGATGACACCGATTGTTTCGGCAATCCAGGAAACGATGGTTCCCTGGAATACGCCGAACACGACGCCGTTCGCCGTCGAAATAAAAATTGACGGCAAAAAGCCTACGATGTTGATGACTATATCAATAATCATGCTGACTGCCATAGCCCAGATTCCGAAAGACCGGAGATACGCTATGGTCCCCTGCATATTGCCACTCGTCGAAAGGTCCCAGACGGTGCGGTAAAAATCCGGGATAGCCAGATGAATCCCGGCCAGCATCACGACGAGCATGCCAAAAAATGCGATTTTTATATGCGTTTCGTTTACTTTCATGGTCTTCATACTTCTTCTTTTGCATTCCGTTCCCTAATCTCAGCCATTTCAGCAATACGATCGTGCTTGAGCTTAGTCAGGTACATAGAACCACCGATAATCAAAACGCCGCCTGCTACGGTGAGCAGAGTCAGCATTTCCTGGAATATGACAAAACCCCAGAGGGCATTGAAAAAAACGCCGATATAGGATACAAAACTGACGACGACCGGATTCGCCATGGCGTAGGCATCGGTCATCCAAATCTGGGCAATAACCGTAATCACGCCCAGTGTGATATACCAACCCCATTCCTGCAGATTGGGGACGAGGAAGCTGCCGCCTAATATCATGAGTACAGCTCCTGACAGGGCCGCACAGACGAGGAAATACAAAACGATTTCATAGGGATGGTGCTTTCCCGAATCAGTCAGCTTACTCACTGTCGTATAAGCACCGGCGGCAAACACGGCCTGTGCCAGAGCAAACAGGGAATAGACATTGAATGAATCAAAATTCCATGGCCGGACGACAAGACAACCGCCGGCAAAAATGATAACCAGAGGCAGTTTAGCCCCTTTGGGTAATACCTCTTGGAGAAAGATTGCCGCAAAGAGCATGACAAAAAATGCCGATAGCTGGGAAATGATGGACACGTCTGCCAGGGGCATTCCACGCAGGGCATAGAAAATGCATATCATACCCGTACCACCCAGTATGCCGCGTAGCCATAACGTCGGCCTGTCTTCATGAGACAAATGGACATGATTGGCCCGCATCAGTCCCAGGATAAGAACAGCACTGAGGAAACCGCGGAAAAACGCGATTTCCCCAGTGCTCATGGTATACGATAGCTCTTTGACAATGACGTTTTGAATACTGAACGCCAGAGCAGATAAAATGGCATATACAACGCCTTTGTTCATATAAAACCAGAGCGCCTCTTTTCTATTGCTTCTTGCTGATATCGTCGATAAAGGACAATACAGCCTGCTTCATATCTTCTTTTTCAATACTATCTGCAAAGCGGACCGGCTTCTGCTGCAACGCGGCCAGCGGTTCCGGCAGGGCGATGCCGGTCAGACTGCTGATAGACTGGAGCATGGCAAACGGATCGTCACTGGACGGCAATGCCAGGGCCTTGCAGATAACTGGCGGAAATTTGTATGGATGAGCCGTAGACATGATGACCGTATGACGCCCCTGGTCCATGCCCTGCTTGTGACGGTTCAGGTACACGCCATAGGCGACAGCCGTATGCGGATCCAGGAGATAGCCAAAGTCGTTATAGACGTGATTGATGACAGCTTCTGTTTCATCATCATCAATCCAGCCGCCACAGAATTCCTCCTGCAGCCAGGCCAGTTCGTCTGCGTTGACCGCCATCTTTCCCGTTTCCTGCAGGTCTTTTTCCCACTGGGCCACGCGCTGGCAATCGCCTTTGGCAACATAGAACAGAAATCGTTCAAAATTACTGGACAGAAGGATATCCATGGACGGGCTGTCCGTCGTATAGAAATCGCGGTTCATGTCATAGACACCGGTTTCAAAGAAATCGGCGAGGACCTTATTGCGGTTCGATGCACAGATGAGCCGGCCGATATGAGCCCCCATCTTTTTGGCAAACCATCCTGCCAGGATATTGCCAAAATTCCCTGTCGGCACGACGACATCAAATGATTCATCGGGAGCGATGACACCGTTGTCTACAAGGCGTACCCAGGTCGAAACATAGTAGGCAATCTGTGGAAAGAGCCGGCCGATATTAATGGAATTGGCACTGGAAAAGAGCACGCCATGGTCATGGGCATAGGTATTGACTTCTTCACTCGTAAAGACCCGTTTCAAAAAGCTCTGGGCATCGTCAAAATTTCCGTGTATAGCACTGACGCGGACATTCTTCCCTTCCTGTTTCTGCATCTGCTGCTTCTGCATGGGGCTGACGCCATCGCTGGGATAAAAGACCATGATGTTCGTGCCATTTACGTCTTTAAACCCTTCAAGAGCTGCTTTGCCCGTATCGCCGCTGGTTGCCGTGAGGATGAGGATATCGCGCTTTTCTTCTTCCTGTACCTTGGCAGCTGTCAACAGATAGGGAAAGAGGGATAAGGCCAAATCTTTGAAAGCCAGGGTGCGGCCGTGATACAATTCGGCAACAGAAAGATCCGTATCGATTGAATGAAGCGGTACAATGCGGTCATCACGGAACGTCTGATCATTGTAGGCAGCATCAATCATTTTCTGCCGCACTTTAGGCGTAAAATTCGTAAAAAAGTACGCTAAAACAGCATCAGCGATTTCCTGATAGGACTTTTCTTTCAAATCTGTATACGATAATACCTGTTCCGGGAATTCTTCCGGGACATATAGTCCGCCATCGCGGGCCAGGCCATGTAATAATGCATAAGACGGAGTAACGGTTTCTTGCGAACGAGTGCTTCTGAACTTCATGGGACCCTCTCCTTTATTTCATTAAGTAATAGCAGAATCAATCTGCTGCTTTATTATATCATACTTAAACCATGGCGTCAGCCTTGTCTGAAGCCGGTCAGACGACCTGGAACAAGTAGAATTTCAAATAATTTGTTTCCGGCACATTCCAGAGGATAGGATGATCCGGCGACTGCTGGCGCCCTTCAATCTGGCGCAGGTGGACACCGGCATCGGAAGCCGCATCGGCCAGCATGGACCGGAACAAATCATCGCGCATGAAATGGGAACACGAACAGGTAGCCAGGTACCCGCCCCGGGGCAGCAGTTTCATGGCTTTCAGATTGATTTCCTTATAACCACGGATGGCATTGCGCACCGTATGGCCCGATTTGGTGAAGGCTGGCGGATCGAGGATGATGAAATCATAGTCATGGTTTTTATGGTCTGCCAGGTCCGTCAGAAGGTCAAAGACATTGGCCTGCATTGCCGTAACCTTGTCTTCCAGTCCGTTGCGGCGGATATTTTCCCTCGTCATGGAAACGGCTTCGTCCGATATATCGACGGCGGTAACACTGGCCGCTCCTCCTCTGGCTGCATTGAGGGCAAAGGCTCCCGTGTGGGTAAAACAGTCCAGTACATGATGGCCTGCGGCAATTTTGGCTACGGCCAGGCGGTTATATTTCTGATCGAGGAAAAAACCCGTCTTCTGGCCGTTCTCAACATCTACGTCATACAAGATGCCGTTCTCATCAATCGTCGTAAGGGCGCTGCCCGGTTCCGGCAGATAGGGCGTCTCGTACCAGCCCTTGTACTGTTCCATCCCGTCCAGTTCGCGGACGCGGACATCGTTACGTTCGTAAATTCCCCGGATGATGACACCCATATGGCGCAGCTGGTCTGTCAATGCCTTGAAGATGACCGGTTTTACGACATCCATGCCATAGCAAAGTGTTTGGGCTACGAGCAGGTCATTGTACCGGTCAACAGTCAGACCCGGCATTTCATCAGCATCACCAAAAATAAGGCGGCAGCAGGAAAAATCTTTCTCTCCCATGACGGTCCGGCGGTATGCCAACGCATACTGGACACGGCGCTGCCAGAAGGCTTCATCAAAGCGGTCATTGGCATTGCGTGATATGATGCGGACCCGGATTTTAGAAATATCATTGGCAAATCCCGTTCCCAAGTATTTTCCTTTTTCACTGAGGACATCTACCAAGTCTCCTGTCTTGTACTGCCCATCAACATGGGTCACTTCTTCTCCATAGACCCAGGGATGACCGCTGCGGGCAGCCCGTTCTCCTTTGCGGGTCAGGTACAATTTAGCGTAAGGTCTCATATGACTCCTTTATATTATACAAAAATGGTAAACAAAAGATAAATCAAATTTAAGATTATCTTTAATTATGGCAAATATTGTAGAGAAGTGCAATAGCCAGACCAGAAAATAAGGCCAGGACCACTGCAATACAGCGTTTCCCGGCCTTGATATATCCAGTTTCCGTTATTTAGCCTGCAATTTTTTGATTTCCCGCTGAAGGATAGGCATAACTTCAAACAAATCGCCTACAATGCCATAATTGGCAAATTTGAAAATGGGTGCGTCCGGATCCGTATTGACGGCAATGATCAGTTCTGCCTCTTTCAGGCCCAGTTGATGCTGGATGGCACCGGAAATTCCCAGAGCGATGTAAATCTTCGGAGCTATTTTTTTGCCTGTCACGCCAACCTGTGCATCATGGGGCATCCAGCCGTTATCGACCAGCGGTTTGGAAACGCCCAGCGGCGCGCCAATGGACTCGGCAAAGGCAGCTACCTTTTTAAGGCCGTCTTCGTCTCCTACCCCCCGGCCGGCTCCGACAACCAAATCAGCCGTTTCGATAGTCAGCGTTTCATCGAGCGGCGGCAGGCTTTCAAAGCCGGTCACCTTCTGGGATACGGTACGCGTACAGGAAAGACCGTCCTCTTTGATGACTTCTCCACTGCGGCTGCTGTCAAACGTATTGCCCCGGAAAATCCGTTCGCCAATCGTAGCCAGCTGGGGACGCGTCGTCGTCAGAATCTTAACGAACAATTTTCCCGTGTAAGCCGGCCGTATCCAGGTAAGACTGTCATCGTCTCCTTCGTACCGGCAATCGATGCAGTCGGCAACGAGTCCCAGATTCATAGCGGCAGAGAGCCGTCCACCCAGGTCACGGCCGTCAGGAGATGCGCCAATCAGCATAGCACTGGCTTCATATTTTGTCAGGATCTGCTGCACGATTTCCGTATACTGCGAGGCATCAAACGTATCCAGCCCATCGCGGTTAACGACGACCGCCACATCGGCGCCATAGCCTATAATATCAGAAGCCGCTTCTTCTGCTCCCTTGCCCACGAGAAGAGCCATCAGGGCTTTATTTCTGCTATCGGCCAGTTCCCGGCCTTTTCCCAGCAGTTCAAGGCTCAGCTGTGACGGTTTCCCATCCACTAATTCTATGTACACCCAGATATTGTGTTTCTTTTCCATAACCATGCGCCTCCTTATATCAGTTTTTTCGCTGCCATATCTGCCATCAGTTTCTGGACAGCTTCTTCTGTCGTATTGCCGTCAATCATGATGCCGACAGCATGTTTTTCCGGCGCAAACACTTCGGTAACATCCGTTGCCGAACCGGCACTGCCCGATTCAGACGGATCGAGTCCGATATCTTCCAGCCGCCAGACATCAAAGACGGCTTTTTTTGCTTTCATCTTGTTACGGATACTGGGTGAACGGGGCACGTTCATCGTTTCCATGACTGAGCAGACTGCCGGAAGCTTCGTTTCTACTGTTTCCATTCCACCGTGATTCTTCCGCGATGCCCGGATCACCCCATCTTCTGCCGTGAGGCTTTCTGCATACGTTATGAGACTGAATCCCAGGTGTTCGGCAATAGCTGGCGGAATCTGTCCCGTATCACCGTCAGCCGATTGTTTTCCTGTAAGGACCAGATCGACAGGCGCCAGTTTTTTAATGGCCAGGGCAAGGATTTTCCCCGTCGCCAGCGTATCGGACCCGGCCATGCGTTCATCGGACAGAAGGACGCCGCCATCGGCCCCCATGGACACGCCTTCCCGCAGAGCTTCACTGGCCATAGCCGTCCCCATGGAAACCAGAGTCACTGTACCTCCCTGTGCTTCTTTAATGGCAACGGCTGCCTCAATGGCATTCTTGTCTACGGGGTTCAGCATCGTCGGCGCCCCGACACGGACCAGATTATGATTCTGATTGTCAATCTGGATATCCGAAACGGCTGGTACTTGTTTAATCAGTACTACGATATTCATACAACACTCCTCCTTTAGTCTAGCCGAATTATTTATGTATTAATATTATATATATTATCTCACGGTCACATAAATTTATCAAGAAATAATGTTTATTATTTTATAAAAAAGTTTGTAAAAAGAAAAGCATCCGGAAACGGATGCTGGTTCATATTATATATGCACACATTGTCTGGTCATCTTACAGGTAGCCCCGCTCACACAGGCTGACAAACACACCGTCACCGATGATGATGTGGTCCAGGATTGGGATCTCCATGACATCACCGGCTTGTACGAGGCGGCGCGTGACATCGATATCTTCCTGACTCGGCTCAGGATTGCCACTGGGATGATTATGCAGCAGGACGACAGCGGCCGCATTACACTGCAGCGCGTAGCGGAACACGTCTCTTGCCTTGGCCAGGCTGGCATTAATAGTCCCTACGGTCAGAGTCTGGACGCGCAGGAGCTGATTCTTCGTCGAAAGGTACACGGCGGCAAACCGTTCCTGCGGTAGGAAGCGCATGTCTTCCATGACGTATTCGGCAATGACCTGAGGTGAACTGAAATCGGGATTATCCCGGCGTACCCGGCAGCGGACGATGCGCCGGCCGAGTTCCACGGCTGCACAAAGAGTGACAGCCTTGTCCGGGCCGATGCCGCGGATCCGGTATAATTCACTCAGCGTGATTTCGCCAAGACAGCCCAGATTACCTCCCGGCAGGGACGCCAGCAAATTCCGGGCCATATCCAGTACTGAACAGCCCCGGGTACCGGTCCGCAGGAGAATGGCCAGAAGCTCTGGATCCGTCAGCAGGCGGGCGCCATGCTGGATCAGTTTTTCCCGTGGTTTTTCCCGCGATGACAATTCTTTCAGACAAGTCATCCGATAATTTTTGCCTTCTGGAGCAGCGTATAGACCTGGGATAACGGCAGGCCGACTACGTTCGTATAGGAACCGTTGATTTTTTCAACGAAGACAGCGGCCTTTCCCTGGATACCATAAGCCCCGGCTTTATCCATGGGTTCACCAGAATGGACATAGTCCTTGATTTCACTGTCTTTCAACTTCCGGAACCAGACTTTGGTTTCCACGACTTTGGTATAAGTCTTTTTACCGCGCACCAGTGCTACGCCCGTGAACACGGAATGTTTACGGCCCGATAATTCCTGAAGCATGCGCATGGCATCTTTTTCATGCTTCGGCTTACCCAGGATTTCCCCGTCGAGTGCCACGACCGTATCGGCACCCAGTACCCACTGACCCGGATATTTGGCCGCTACATCATTGGCTTTACCCAGTGCCTGGGCCAGGACAAATTTAGCAGGATCTTTCTTTTTAGGTGCACCTTCTTCATAGGTGCTGGGATTGACCATATAGGCTACCCCAATCTGAGACAGCAATTCCCGGCGCCTCGGTGAAGCGGAAGCCAGAATAAGCATAATAAAAAAACCTCCTTATCCTTATATACTATTATAACCGGCGGAAAATAAGAAATGCCAGTATAATGCCAAGAATACTCAGCAGATTAGGGGCAAAATGAATGCCGAACTGGATCTGCATGACATACAGATTCAGATGGACGTTCTGAATATCAAATATTTCATAATGCTGGGACAAGAGCGGCATGAGACTGCCAAAGCTAACATGAGACAGCAGTTCTCCCAGGATTCCTCCCAGAATACCGCCTACGACAATAAATAGAATAAAAAGCAGGACACTATGTGTACCTAATACTTTCATACGCACATCTCCTCTGCAATAACTACGAACTTCATTATACCGTTATTACCGGTACAGCGCAACGATAAGACAGAAAAAGGCCGCTTTTCTCAGTTAATTTTAATATACTGAAAAAAAGCGGCTTATTTTCTCATTTCATTTTAATCTTATTGTTTCTTATTTATTTTTCTTCTGCATCTTAGCCCAGGTATCGCGCAAGCCGACGATACGGTTCACGACGATATGATCTTCTGTCGTATCGGGATCAATGACAAAGTACCCTTCCCGCAGGAACTGGAAGTGGTCGCCCGCTTTATACTGTTTAATGCAGGCTTCCGCTTTGCTGTGATAGACATCGAGGCTGTGCGGGTTGATTTGGGAGAGGAAATCCTTGTTGTTTGTTTCTTCTTCGTCTTCATTGTCGCTGTCCTTGAGCAGGTAATCGTAGACTCTCGTTTCAACATCGACGGCATCGTCTGCATTGACCCAGTGGAGGGTCCCTTTGACTTTGCGGTTGGCGTTCTTGCCCGTACCGCTCATGCTTTCCGGATCATGACTGCAGTGAATTTCTACGATATTGCCATTTTCATCTTTAATGACTTCTTCACATTTGATGATATATGCATATTTGAGGCGAACTTCCTTGCCCGGAGCCAGGCGGAAGAATTTCTTTACCGGTTCTTCCATGAAATCTTTGCGATCGATATAAATATTCTTGCTGAACGTCATCTGACGCGTACCCATGGCTTCATTTTCCTGATTATTTTCTGCCGTAATGGTTTCCGTTTTGCCATCGGGGTAATCCGTAATGACGACTTTGATGGGGTCAATGACAGTCATGATGCGCGGAGCCTTGAGTTTCAGATCTTCGCGGATGCAGTATTCAAGGAGGGAAATATCGACCATGCTGTCAGCTTTGGCCACACCGATGCGTTCGCAGAAATCACGGATGGATTCCGGTGTAAATCCGCGACGGCGGATACCAGCAATGGTCGGCATACGGGGATCGTCCCAGCCGCTGACAATGCCCTTTTCGACGAGGACGCGGAGTTTGCGCTTACTCATAACCAGATTCGTCACATTGAGGCGGGCAAATTCAATCTGCCGGGGCAGCTGGCCTTCCGGATCTTCCCAGTCCTGAATGCACCATTCATAGAGAGGACGATGGTCTTCAAATTCGAGAGTGCAGATAGAATGGGTGATCCGTTCAATAGCGTCAGAAACAGGATGAGCAAAATCATACATAGGATAAATGCACCATTTGTCACCCGTACGGTGATGAGTAGCATGAAGAATACGGTAGATGACAGGGTCACGCATGTTGATATTAGGGCTTGCCATATCAATTTTGGCACGCAGGACCTTTTCGCCGTCGGCATATTTCCCGGCCTTCATTTCTTCAAACAGGCGCAGGTTTTCTTCGACACTGCGGTTGCGGTACGGACTTTCTTTTCCCGGCGTATTGAAGGTACCACGGTATGCTTTAATCTGTTCGCCTGTCAGATCATCGACATAGGCCTTGCCCAGTTTGATCAGTTTGACCGCATATTCATAAATTTGATCAAAATAATCTGAGGTATAATACAAGCGGTCTCCCCAGTCAAATCCCAGCCATTTGACATCCTTTTTGATGGATTCAACAAATTCTGTATTTTCTTTGGACGGATTCGTATCATCAAAGCGCAGATTCGTCAGACCGCCGTATTTTTTGGCAATGCCAAAATTCAGGCAGATAGACTTGGCATGACCGATATGCAGATACCCATTCGGTTCAGGCGGGAAACGGGTGTGTACGCGCTTCCCATATTTATTCGACGCATTATCTTCATCGATGAAATTTTCAATAAAGTTCTTAGTGATTTCAGTACCCATATAGTGTCGCTCCTCGCTATTACAATATAATACTCTCACATTGTATCATAAATATCGCTTCAACACTAGCATATATCAACATCTGACAGTGTCAAGATGTTGTGGGAATTTTGGGAGATGAGAGGAGCGTTTTTGCATCGCTACATAATCCTCATCCGCCAAGAGTCTCCCTGTTCAGTCGCGGCGGATGAGGAGATGGATGCCTTCTTTTTTGTAGGTCTTGTAGATGCTTTTGATGAACTGGTGCTTGAGAACGGCTTCGTCGACGATGTTGCGGATACGCAGAACGACTTTGAAAGAAATGCCGTATTCCCCCATCTGGTCATAGCGTACGAGGGGCTCGAAACCGGTGACGCCGTACTCGCTGTGGTCGAGGATATGGCGGGCTACGCCGAGGGTGACGTCTTCGACGTGCTGCAGGTCGTTATCATAAGTAATAGTCAAGGGAATGGAAATGGTACATTCGGCCAAGGGCTGTTCATAGTTAGTCAGTGTCGCAGTGGCAATGCTCTTGTTGGGGACGATGACCATATTCCCCGTCGCCGTGCGGATGGTCGTATTACGCCAGTTCATATCGACGACGCGCCCCGCTTCGCCGCTGGCCAGGCGGATATAATCGCCCATGTGGACCTGTTTGGACACGAGCGTCGTAATGCCGGAAAAGAGGTTGGACAAGGTATCCTGCAAGGCCAAGGCCGATGCCAGGCCGCCGGCGCCGAGGGCTGTCAGGAGCGGTGAAATGAAAATGCCGTAGGAACTGAGGATGAAGAGGATGCCCATAATGTAGACGCCGAGGTCGACGACGGTCGTCAGGATGGACGTCGTCGCCTGCTTGTCGCCGCTCTTGGAGAGCTTATCCTTGAGGAAAGACGAAATCGTATGGGCACAGAAGAAGGTCACCGTAATGATGACGACACTGTGATAGTGATAGGACAAGATATTTTGGACGAAGTTAGGCAGATTCAGGATATCCTTGGTCAGGCGGATGCCCAGGAGAATACCGAGGAGGGTCGGCATGAAGCGGAAGACATTGCGCCAACTGTCCCGCGGGACTTTCGTCACGCGGCTCAATACCTCGATGACGCCCCGGAAGACGCCGTGCAGGATGGCGATGCCGATGATGATAAATAAAATAAAGGCCAGGAAATGCACGTGCGGCCCGCCGTGTTCCAGCTCAAAGGTAAACGTATTGACAATGTAATCCATAAAAAAAATCCTCCCCCGAAGAAACAAATCAGAAAGTACGATTTATTATACTCCGGAGAAGGACGAACAACAACTCAAGAACGGTTACAGTTCCATGTCATTTATGATATGACACCTTTATTGTAAGGCCCTTTCAAAAGGCGTATACTAAAGAAAAATCAGCCCATAGGAGTGACATCATGGAAATACGGACCCTGCAATACTTCCCTGGCCGTCGCCAGGGAACAGAATATGACCGGAGCAGCCAATGCAGCCCAGCTCATCCGGACAGGCATTACCAGTGCCCTCGGCATCGACGAGCTCTTCCAACTCCAGACACCGGATTTAGTCTTTATCCCCTTGGAGCCAGCCGTCACCGTCTCATGTCTCGCAGCCTGGAAAAATACCAGCTCCTGTCGCCGACATGCGAAGCCTTTTTGAAAGGCCTGAAAGAAGAGATTCATCTACCAGGAAAGGATTGATAATGATGTTAGATTTACGGGTACTCAATTATTTCCTCACCGTCGCCCGAGAAGAAAGCATTACCCACGCAGCCGAAGCCCTGCACTTGTCCCAGCCGACACTGTCGCGGCAGTTGCGTGACATGGAAGAGATGCTGGGAAAAGAACTGATGATCCGCGGCCCCCGTCGCATTACGCTCACCGAGGAAGGCCTATTTCTGAAAAAGCGGGCTGAAGAAATCCTGTCTTTAGCCAGCCATACGGAACAGGAACTGCGCAGTGACGATACGGAACTAAACGGAAACATCCGCATCGGTTCGGCTGAATCCGACAGTGTCCGCTTCATCATGCAGACTGCCCATAAACTGCAAAGCCACTACAAGAACCTCCATTTTCACGTTACCAGTGGCGATGGACAGGCCATCATGGAAGCCCTCGACAAAGGACTCATCGATGTCGCCGTCGTCTACGGTCATGTCGATACGGAAAAATATGAGGTCCTGCCCTGCCCATACACCGATCACTGGGGCCTTCTTTTGCAGCGCAGCCACCCGCTGGCAGCCAGGGAGGCAATCCGGCCACAAGATTTATGGTCGGAAAATCTCATCCTGTCCCAGCAGGTATTGCAAGCCAACAGCCATGGCAATAAATTGCAGACATGGATAAAAAAGCCCTTTGCCGAATTGAACATCCAGGCAACCTACAATCTGGCCTATAATGCATCCCTCATGGTCCGCGAAGGGCTGGGGTCCTGCATCATGTTGGAAAAAATCATCAACGTGCCACCCTATGACCCGGCGCTCTGCTTCCGCCTCTTGGACCCGTTGTTGGAGGATACCCTGTTCATCGTATGGAAACGATTCCAAATATTCTCCAAAGGGACCCAGCAATTCATCCATCTCTTGAAGGAAGAGGCAGAAAAAATAAGCCAGCTATAAAACCTCACTGTTCAATGTTTTTGATAAAGTGAGCCGGTACGCCGCCGACGACAGTATACGGTGGGACGTCCCGGTTCACGACGGCACCGGCTGCGACGATGGCATAACGGCCGACAGTGACCCCAGCTGTTATGGTCGCATTAGCCCCAATCCAGACGCCTTCATGCAGGACGATCCGGCCCGGCATGAGCTCACTCCGTTTATCCGGGGCTGGATGATGATTGAGCGTAGCTAGGACAACATTATGTCCAATGAGGACATTATCGCCGATGAAAATACCTCCCTGGTCCTGGAACTTGCAGCCGCTATTGAAGAAGACATTCTTGCCAAGATGGATATTCTTGCCAAAATCCGTATAAAACGGTGGAAAGAAGGCAAATGTATCATCGACAGGACGGCCGATGAGCCGTGAAAAAAGTTGGCGCAGTACTTCCGGTTCATGGTACTGTGTATTGATTTCCATGAGAATCTTCTGCGCCTGTCGGCTGTAAAAGCGCATGGTTTCAATTTCGTCTGCTGTCGTACCGATGACCGGCTCCCGGCTCCATCGTTTCAAGGCTTGCGATAAAGATAACATATGAAGGATCCTTTCTAAGGTTCTTACTTTTATTTCAAAGCATCGTCAAAAAATTGGACCAAATCGGCAAAAGGAATCTTATCCATCTGATCATATAAATCGGTATGCGTAGCCCCGGGAACAACGATTTCCCGTTTCGGAGCCTTCAATTTAGCATACGCCGCATCGGCAAAGTATTTCGAGTGAGCTTTCTCACCGGTAATGAGCAGGACCGGACGCGGGCTGATTTCATCAATGTGTTCCATGAGAGAGAAGTTGAAGAATCCATACGGCGTTGTCGAATCCCAGGCCAGTGTATTGGAGTTGATGGACCGCGGATGATATGCCCGCCCTACGTAATAATCATAAAATCCTTTCACTACACTATTTGCATCGGCTGGCAGTTTGTCTGGAAACATCGTATCATGAGAAATGACATGTCCCTGCGCATCGACGGCCAGTTCATGCGAGCCCGGGATAGCTTGCCCTTCTTTGGCTTCTTTGTCCCGCATAACAGCCAAATGTTCCTTCACTTTTTCCCGCTGTTCCGGCGTATAGTAATCTCCTTGATAGTGATTGCGGATACTGTCGGACATATCATACATCGCTGAAGTTGCGACGGCTTTGATGCGCGTGTCATTGGCAGCAGCCGTCAGGGCCATACCGGACAGACCACAGATGCCAATAGCCCCTACTTTATCGGGATTGACGAATTTCAAATTACTGATGAAATCGACAGCAGCACTATAATCTTCTACAAAGATATCAGGCGAAGCCATATTACGGCGCGTGCCCCCGCTTTCTCCAGTCATGGACGGATCAAAGGCGACAGCAACATATCCGTGTTTTGCCATTTCCTGAGCATATAATCCGGAAGATTGTTCTTTGACAGCGCCGAAAGGCCCCGAAACGACGACGGCCTTATATTGCTTCTGGGCATCGAAATTTTTCGGCAAATAAAGGTGGCCAGCGATGTCGAAACCATAACGGTTCTGAAAGCGGACATTCTTCGTTTCAATCTTGGGGTCAACCTTGAACACCCGTGTATCATTCGTTAATTCGCTGATGGAAGACTGTTTCATCTGCGATCTCGCCTGCAAAACCGCTGCCGGTGTCGCCGCATATGCGGCACCCGTGCCGAATCCAGAAAAGGGAAAGGTACTCACCCATAAAGCAGCCGCTATTAATAAGGCTTTCTGATGTTTTTTCATGTTACATACTCCTTTTTCAACACTTTTGAAACTCTCTATTGCTTGATTACAGTATACTTTGCTATCTATTGAATAACAAATACCTATGAACTTTGTTAATCAATGCTTTTTTGCTATGATTATTTAAATAAAAAGAAGGCTGCCTTATTCAGACAACCTCCTTCTTTTTCTATCAGCGATTCAGGCTCTGAACCCACTGCTGGACGTCGCTTTCCGATGCATTGGAGGGGAAACGTTTGCCTTCCAGCCAGCTGCCCGTGCCGGCCATCTGCTGCAGCTGTCTGCCGCTGTCGCCGAGGCCCGAGCTGGCCGACGTGGCAAAGGGAATGACCGTCTTGCCACTGAAGTCATTGTGCTTGACAAAAGTATCTACCGGCCAAGCAGCGATGCCCCACCAAATAGGATACCCGATAAAGACCGTATCGTAGCCTTCCCAGTTGTCGGCCTTATCCTTGACCAGAGGAATGTCGCGCAGGCTGGCATCATCGTGTTCGCGATAGACGCGGCTGTCTTTATTGTTGTAATCCAAGTCGGCATCGGTATAATCGTTCGCCGGTTTCAATTCCAGGACATCGCCGTTCGTCGCTTTAGCGATATAATTGGCGACGTTCTTCGTATGGCCGCCGGCCGAATAATAGACGACCAATGTCTTACCATTGCCCTTGGCCGGAGACTGGGCCGCCGTATCGGTCTTTTTCGAGGCGCTGGACGAGGCATCAGCGCCGTTCGTATTGCCACAGGCAGCCAGTCCCAGGACCATGAGGCTGCTCAGGATGAATATTAAAATTTTCTTCATCATCAGCTGTTTACCCCCTGATTATTTCAAATAAGTATGGAAGAAATCGGCCATCTTGTCGAAGGGAATCTTATCGGTCTGATCGTAGAGGTCCGTGTGGGTCGCACCGGGCACGATGAGGAGTTCCTTATTATCCCCTTTGAGGCGTTTGAAGGCGTCTTCACTGAAGTAGNNAATAAAAGGTCTCCGCACTGCAAAGGGCAGTACGGAGACCTTAGCCTTTAGGGGTGGGAATTATCTGAGGTACTGAGTGTAGAAGGACTCTATCTTATCAAAGGGGATAGCGTCCTTGCCGCCGCCGTCATAGAGGTCGGTATGCACAAGACCGGGGATTATCATAAGCTCCTTGTTGTCCGTGTATTTGCTGTCCTTCGTCATAGCCGCATAAGCGTCCTTTGAGAAATAGCATGAGTGAGCCTTTTCGCACTGGATAATGAGGACCGCACTTCTGATCTCGTTTGAATAAGTATTGATAGGCTGATTCATGAATGACATACAGCCGATGGTGTTCCAGCCGCCGTTGGAGTTGAGCGAACGGGGATGGTAGCCGCGCGTCGTCTTATAGTAGTTGTAGTAATCCTTGACGAACCACGGTGCATCAGCCGGAAGGTTGTCGGGCACACCGCCGGCCCGTTTATAATAGCCATTCTTATAGTCGATGGTCCGCTGGTCACTGATAGCTTTGCGCGTCGCCATCCGTTCTTTCTGAAGCGTATCGGCATCCTTTTCATAATCGAAGTAGCCGTTCGCCGTAACGCGGCTCATATCGTACATAGTCGATGCGACCGTCGCTTTGATGCGCGTATCGTTAGCGGCCGCATTGAGGGCAAAGCCGCCGAAACCGCAGATGCCGATAAGGCCGACGCGGTCGGGATCAACATTGTCCTGCGTCGAAAGGAAGTCAACAGCCGCCGAGAAATCTTCCGTGCTGATGTCCGACGAGGCCACGTAGCGAGGAGTGCCACCGCTTTCCCCGGTAAAGGACGGGTCAAAGGCCAAGGTCACGAAGCCCTTTTCGGCCATGGTCTGGGCATATAAGCCCGATGCCTGTTCCTTGACGCCGCCAAAAGGACCGGATACGGCCAGGGCCGGCAGCTTGCCTTTGACGCCTTTCGGCGTGTACATATCAGCCGCCAGGGTAATGCCGTAGCGGTTGACGAAGGTCACTTTCTGATGATCGACTTTGTCGCTCTTTTTGAAAGTCTTGTCCCATTCCTGAGTCAATTTCAGGTTTTCCTTGACAATCTTATTCGGTCCTTCGTGCCGTGCATTGACGGTCTTATACGTCGTCTGTGCTGTTTCTTGTGCCATCGCTGTCACACCCCCTACTGCCATCAACCCTGTCAAAGCTAACGTAAGCATGAATTTAGATTTTAATTTCATAGCAGCCTCCATTATATACAATAAAAAAAGTTTCAATTTCTTTGCTTTCGTTTATATATAGTATAGACGAGGCAGCAAACGATATCAAATGCCTATGGTCTTAATGTATCCATGCTTTTTGACTATGTTTTTCTACTCTCCATACACGTCCTTGGCATAGCCAAAGGCCGCCCAGGCTTTGGGCCAGCCGCTGTAAAAAGCCAGCTGCGTAATGATTTCAGCCATTTCTTCTTTCGTGACGCCGTTCTTCTTGGCCGTCTGGATATGATACTTCAAAGAACTGTCCGTAATCCCCTGAGCGATCAGGGCCGAAACGGTGACGATGCTGCGGTCGTGCAGGGAAAGGACATCGTTCTTGCTCCACACTTCGCCAAAGAGGATATCATCGTTATAACGGGCAAAATCAGGGGCAAAGTTCCCCAGCTGCTGCCGCCCTGCGGTCTGGACAATTTTAACGGCTTTTTTCGGCTGATTATCAGTTGTATTCATGGCAAATGCATCTCCTGTTCCCAAAAATCCTATCCCGGCCAGGGCGATGAGCCCGGCTGCTAACAACGGCTTACGGAAGAGCTTCATAATCGGCCTCCGCTACGGCTTCACACCATTCCGTACTCGTATCGGTCCCGTCGACTTCGATGGCCAGATGCTGGAAGGCACTGTCCTTGGCAGCACCGTGCCAATGCTTGACATTGGCCGGGATGTGGACGACGTCGCCGGCATGGAGTTCCTGTGCCGGTTTCCCCCATTCCTGATACCAGCCGCGGCCGGCTGTGACCAAGAGCATCTGGCCGCCGCCTTGACTGGCATGGTGGATGTGCCAGTGATTGCGGCAGCCCGGTTCAAAAGTGACATTGCCGACAATGACCTGTTTCAGTGACAACATGTTCAAATAACTGATACCATCAAAATACTGGGCATAATCAACATTTTCCCCGCCGATGGCAAAGGGACCGTTCTTTTTGATTTCTTCTAAATTCATGATTTTCCTCTTTTCACCTGATAAATTAAATAATCAAGACAATCGAGCTGGCGCTGGCCGTCATGTATGCGGCGGAGCAGTTCTTTCCGATGCTGCCGCAGGCGGCAAAGCTGATCACTGCCACTGCCCGCTGCTGCATAGTCGTCAATGAAGCCTTCCGAGCAGCCCGCATCGACCAGGTTCTGCCGTACTTTTTCATCCATGGCATCCACCTCCTGAGACCTTGTTTTCTTTACACTCTTATCTTACCAAGGTTCCTGTGAAATGTGAAATGCCTATAATTTAGTTTTAGGAATACGTACGGCAAATAGTGAACGTACCCCCGTCTATAGAGGCGGGGGCTTCCTGCTTCAACGAGAACAGCACTACAGCTCCGAGGAACTGCTGAGGCTTACACTCTCTCCACAGGCGTAGATTCCCGTGCGACCCACGGTACTTTATGCGTTATGTCAGGCAGATATTCGCCTAGCTTCTTCTCGTATATTTATCGCAGCGTTCTTATCTCTGTCATGATGACTGCCACATTTCGGGCAATCCCATTCTCGTATAGACAAATCTTTCGTTTCATTGTTCTGGTAACCGCAAACATGGCATAGCTGACTGCTTGGATAACATTTGTCTATCTTGATAAGCTGTTTGCCTTGCCAAGCCAGCTTATATTCCAACATGTTTGTGAACATATTCCAGCCATTGTCGGCTACGGACTTACCAAAACTGAATTTACCGCCTTTCTTGCGTTTAGCCATCGCCTTGACGCTGATATCCTCGATACCAATAGCATCATATTTGTCTGCCAGATTGCGAGCTTTCTTATGTAGAAAGTCGCGACGTTGATTGGCAATTTTCTCATGAA
>NZ_DGRS01000007.1:0-8643 GCF_002391155.1 Megasphaera sp. UBA4382
CCGGCATCAAAAAAGGACCGCTGGCATTTCGCCACGGTCCTTTATCCTTTTCTTGGTAACTATATCATATCACACAGTATGTACTACATCTTGCGTGATATCAAGGCTACGCACTCCACGTGATGAGTCCGGGGGAACATGTCTACGGGCTGTACTTTGACGGTCTGGTATCCGTGTTGTTCCAGGTAGGCCAGGTCGCGGGCCAGGGTAGCCGGGTTGCACGAGACGTAGACGACGCGTTCCGGTCTGCTCTGGGCGATGGCTTTGAGGACCGGTTCACCGCAGCCGGCCCGGGGCGGGTCGAGGACGATGACGCCGGGACGGACGCCTTCCCGGATGAGTTCCGGCAGTTTATAGACGGCGTCACCGAGGATGAATTCGGCATTTTTCACGTGATTGTCCCGGGCATTGCGGACGGCGTCGCGGATGGCCGGGGCGACGATTTCGATGCCGTAGACCTGTCTGGCTTTCCGGGCCAGGAACAGGGTAATCGTCCCGGTGCCGCAGTACACGTCGGCTACGGTTTCATTTCCCTTCAGGTTGGCAAAGTCCAGGGCCTGTTCGTAAAGCCGCTGGGCTTGCTCGCTGTTGACCTGGAAAAAGGACTGGGCTGAAATGTGGAAGGTCAGCGGCCCGATGGAATCGTGAATCGTATCGCTGCCGTATATGGTGCGGGTCTTAGGTCCCAGTATGACGTTGGTATGACGGGTGTTGACGTTCTGGACGATGCTGGTCAGACCAGGGATATCCCGGCGCAGGCGCTGTACCAGGTCTTTCATGTGGGGCACCATATCACCGGCCGTGACCAGGCAGACCATGATTTCTCCCGTATGGACGCCGACCCGGCCCATGATGTGGCGGACAATGCCCGTCCGGGCATCTTCGTCGTAGGCCGGTATCTTGAAGTCTTTCATCCATTGGCGGACGACACGGATGATGGCGTTGTTGTCTTCCTTCTGGATGGCACAGTCGGCCACGTCGATGACTTTGTGGGTAGAAGCGGCAAAGCAGCCGATGGCGACTTTTCCCCTGCCGGCTGCCGCGACAGGAAACTGCATTTTATTGCGGTAGTGCCAGGGAGACGGCGCGCCCAGTACGGGAAGTACGGGGACATGGCTGAGATGGCCGATACGGACGATGGCGTCTTCTACCTGCTGGCGTTTTTCCTTTAGTTCTCCTTCATAACTCATGTGCTGCAACTGACAGCCGCCACACTGATCATAGACGGGACAGTGCGGCTTGATACGGTCCGGTGAAGCCGTGACGATTCCGGTCAGTTCCGCTATGGCATAGTTCTTTTTGATCAGCTGGATCCGTGCCCGGACGGTTTCTCCCGGCAGCGCCCGGGGTATGAATATGGTGAAATTCTCATATCGCCCGACACCTTCCCCGCTGGTGCCCAGCCGGAGAACGGGGACTTCGTAGATTTTCCCTTTTTGTACGGGAATCGCATGTTTTTCCTTCATATAGATCCTTTCCCGGATATACGAAAGCCTCTCCGCAGGTAACGGTATGCTCTATCCTTGCCGGAGAGGCTTTGGTTACATAATAATTTCTGAAACGACCGGTTCCTGTACGGGAGCCGGGCCGTCTGATATGGTAATCTGTTCTGCCGCCTGCCGTGCCAGTTCTTCCATCGGCGCCTGAGAATTGCCGTAGAGCGTGAATAACGGTTCCCCAGCCCGGACCGGGTCATACAATTCTTTGAACAGGCGTATGCCGACCATCGGGTCGATGGCGTCTTCCTTGCGGGCCCGGCCGGCGCCCATGCGCATGGCCAGTTCTCCCAGTGCCCTTCCATGGACGGCCGTGATATAGCCCGTTTCGGCCGATACTGCGGTGTACATCTGCGGGGCCCGTGTGAGGGGCTGCTTCCCGATCCAGGACGCACTGCCGTGCTGGGCCCGGACGAACTGGCGGAATTTTTTCAGGCCTTCCCCGTTCTCTACCAGCCGGCGGATACAGGCCCTGCCTTGTGCTTCATCTGGCACTTTGCCGCCCAGGATGAGCATCTGGCTGCCGATGGCTTCTACGACTTCCATCAGCCGGCGGCCGCCTTTTCCCGACAGGGCTTCTACAGCTTCATCCACTTCCAGGCTGTTGCCGATGGCCGTCCCCAGGGGGGCTTCCATGGAGGTCAGGACGGCCCGCGTCGGACGGCCGGCCAGACGGCCGATATCGACCATAGTCCGTGCCAGCTGACGGGCCCGTTCTTTCGTCTTCATGAAAGCCCCGTCGCCGTATTTGACATCAAGGACGATGGCGTCGGCACCGGAAGCGATCTTCTTGCTCATGATGGAACTGGCAATGAGGGGGATGCTTTCGACGGTCGCCGTCGCATCGCGCAGGGCATAGAGCAGTTTGTCTGCCGGGGCGATTTCACCGGACTGGCTGATAACGGCCATTCCCATGTCCTGCATCTGCCGGAGGAAGGCGTCTTCTGAAAGTTCCGTCTGAAAGCCGGGAATGGACTGGAGTTTATCGATGGTCCCGCCCGTAAATCCCAGGCCCCGGCCGCTCATCTTGGCCACGGGTACACCGGCGGCAGCAACCAGGGGCGCCACGATGAGCGTCGTCGTATCGGCGATGCCGCCCGTACTGTGTTTATCTACTTTGATTCCCGGGATAGAGGACAGATCGACGAGGTCGCCGCTTTCTGCCATGGCCTTTGTCAGGGCTGTCGTTTCCGTTGCATCCATGCCCTTCAGATACACGGCCATGCACCAAGCAGCGGCCTGATAGTCGGCGATTCGGCCTGCCGTATAATCCCCGATGAAACGGGCAATTTCTTCGTCCGTCAGCACCAGGCCATCCCGTTTATGGGCAATGCAGTCGATAGGCCACATAGGCGTCACCTCAGTTCAGAAAGAAATCCCGTACCGGCCGGAAGCTGCCCCAGGGAGAAGTTATCCATGATGGTCTGTCCCAGGTCGGCATAGGTCTTGCGGATGCCCAGATCGACCGCTTCCGTAAGGGCCGGACTGTAAACGACGAGGGGCACCCGTTCCCGCGTATGGTCTGTCCCTTTCCAGGTCGGGTCATTGCCGTGATCTGCCGTGATCATGAGCAGTTCATCAGGCTGGACCAGGGGCAGGAAATGACCGAGCATATCATCAAAGGCTTCGATGCAGGCGGCATAGCCTTCGACGTTACGGCGATGGCCATACTGGCTGTCGAAATCGACGAAGTTGGCCATGAGCAGGCCTTCCCGGTCCCGGTGGGCCAGCAATTGTTCCGTCAGGGCTTTCATGTCTGCCGGATTATCCCCCGTATGGTACGATTCGGTGAGGCCGATGTGTGCGTATATATCGCCGATTTTCCCTACGCCGGCGACAAAGCGTCCCGATTCGGAAAGATAGGAAAAGACCATCTTTTTCTTGGGAAGACGGCTGTAATCCCGGCGGTCGCCCGTACGGATGAAATGGCCCTGTGTCCCAATAAAGGGACGGGCGATGATGCGCCCTACTTCATAGGGGCCGACGCAGACTTCCTTCCGCGTGATTTCGCAGATGCGGTACAGTTCGTCAAGAGGAATGACATCGTTGTGGGCGGCAATCTGAAATACGCTGTCGGCCGATGTGTAGATGATGGGAAGGCCCGTGCGGAAATGATCCGGTCCCAGCCGTTCGATGATTTCCGTACCCGATGCAATTTCGTTACCGATGTAGCCGTATCCTGTCTTTTCCGTAAAGGCCTGCAGCAGGTCCGGGGGAAAGGCATGGGGGAATGTAGGGAAAGGAGTTTCCACGATATTCCCCATAAATTCCCAGTGGCCGCTGGTCGTGTCTTTGCCGGCCGATTGTTCTTCCATCAGGCCATAGGATCCGATAACTTCCGTAGGTTCCCGGTGAATATGGGCAATGTTTCCCCAGCCGAGACGACGCAGATTGGGTACGCGCAGCGGCACCCGGGCATCGATATGTCCGATCGTATCGGCCCCGGCATCTCCAAAGGCTGCCGCATCGGGGGCATCGCCGGCACCGACACTATCCATGACGATGACAATGATTCGTTTAAATTTCATATGATTCACCCCTTTGGGAAATATGTTCTACCTTTTATTATACCATAGGGTTGTTCCGGACGTGCGGAAAAAGAGAGTGTCTCAGAAAAGATATTTTCTGGCTTTCTGGAAATTGGCGATGGTCTTGGCATCGACAATTTCATTTTTGTCGATTAATTGTTCCACTTCATCCGGCGTATAATATTCCAGGTTCATGAATTCGTCTTCATCGAGGTGCTGATGGCCTTTTTTCAGGTTTTTGGCCAGATAGAGGTATATCCGTTCGTTGCAGAATCCCGGCGACGTATACACGTAGCCCAGGGGCTGGATATCGTCGGAAGAAAAGCCCGTTTCTTCTTCCAGTTCCCGGTGTGCGCATTCTGCCGGATTTTCCCCGTCGTGTTCGATTTTGCCAGCCGGGACTTCCAGCATGGGCTGGGCAGCAGCATAGCGGTACTGGCGGACGAGGATGATTTTGCCATCATCGGTAACCGGTAAAATCGCGCAGGCGCCAAAATGCCATACGGCTTCCCGGGTGGCTGTCTTCGGTTTGCCGCCCTGTCCGTCGTCGATTTCTACCGTATCGACGGTGACGTGGAGAACCCGGCCATGTAAAATTTCTTTTCTCGCAATCATGCGTTCTGTACTGATGCTCATGTGTATTTCCTCCTCTTTTTTAGTGGCTGGTGGTTAGTGGCTGGTCAATTTTACGCCAAAAAGGCTGTCGCATGATGGCGGAACCCTTCTTGCGACAGCCTCTCGTTATATCTGACATCAAAGATTAGTCATTATTGGCCCGTACTGCCTATACCGCCCATGCGGATGCCTGATGCATCGTCATTATCGGTGGTCAGGTATTTCATAAAAATCCCCTGGGCAATGCGTTCCCCTTTTTTTATGGTATAGGGAACGTCTTTTGTATTGTAATAGGCAATCATGATATGGCCTTCGTTATCGGGATTGTTGTAATAATCGCAGTCAATGATTCCCGTGCTGTTGGCCAGCATGAGGCCCTTTTTGAAGGCCAGGCTGGAACGGATGAAAATGGAAAGATATTCGTTCAGTTCCATATACGCTTTGAGGCCCGTCGGCACGACCGTCACGGCATGGGGAGCCAGGACGGTGTCGGCTGCGGCTTCCAGGTCATATCCGGCGCTTTTTGCTGTTTTCCGCTGCGGCACGTGAATATCCTTTCCTTCATATGCCGTAACGACTTCAAATCCCCGGTGTCTCATTACTGCACCTTCTTGCGGTCATTCTGGCGGCCGCGGTTATTGCGCGGGCCGTGATTGTGGTGTGCCGGTGCGTCCCCGCCGCCGAGCAGTGCCTTGCGCGACAGGTTGATACGGCCCTTGTCATCGATTTCTACGCATTTGACCATGATTTCATCGCCGATATTGACGACGTCTTCTACTTTTTCTACCCGTTCTTTGGCCAGCTGGGAAATGTGGACCAGGCCTTCTTTACCCGGCAGGATTTCCACAAAGGCGCCGAAGTTCATGATGCGCGTGACTTTGCCGAGGTAGGTTTCCCCTACTTCCACATCTTTCGTCAGGTTTTCAATCCATTCTTTTGCCTTTTCGCCGCCGGCGGCATCGACAGAGGCGATATAGACCAGGCCGGAGTCATCGATGTCGATTTTGGCTCCCGTTTCTTCCGTAATCTGTTTGATTACTTTGCCGCCCGGCCCGATGACATCGCGGATTTTATCGGGGTCGATGTGCATGGTGATGATGCGCGGTGCATAAGGAGACAATTCCTTGCGCGGTTCGCTGATGCATTCCAGCATCTTGCCCATGATGAAGATACGGCCTTCATGAGCCTGTTTCAGGGCCTTGTCGAGGATTTCCCGGCTCAGTCCCTTGATCTTGATATCCATCTGGATGGCCGTGACGCCTTTCATGGTACCGGCTACTTTGAAGTCCATGTCGCCGAGGGCATCTTCCATTCCCTGGATATCAGTCAGGATCGTAAAGTCATCGCCTTTTGTTACCAGGCCCATGGCCACGCCGGCCACAGGTGCCTTGATAGGTACGCCGGCATCCATCAGGGCCAGGGTGCTGCCACAGGTACTGCCCATGGAGCTGGAGCCGTTCGATTCGAGGACTTCTGATACGACACGAATGGCATAGGGGAATTCTTCCTCACTCGGCATGACCTGGGTCAGTGCCCGTTCAGCCAGTTTGCCATGACCGATTTCGCGGCGGCCGGGGCCACGGGACGATTTGGTTTCGCCGACGCAGAAGCTCGGGAAATTGTAATGATGCATATAGCGGCGGTCCGTTTCCAGGCCGACGCCATCGATGTGCTGGCATTCGGAAAGCGGTGCCAGGGTGCAGAAGCTCAGTACCTGGGTCTGGCCGCGGGTAAAGAGACCCGTGCCGTGGGTGCGCTTGAACAGGCCGACTTCGCAGCTGACCGGGCGGACTTCATCGACGCGGCGGCCATCGGGACGGATTTTATCGACGGCGATCATATGGCGGACGATTTCCTTGATCATCTTCTGGGTGATTTCGGCGACGTCGTCCTGGTTGTCGGGATAAATATCGGCAAAGTGTTCATAAATGTCCGTTTCTACGGCATTCATCTTTTCTTCGCGGGAAATTTTATCGGCGTTGCAGATAGCTTCTTTCATGTTGGCTTCGCCATAGGCATGAACGGCTTCTACAATATCGGCCGGCGGTTCTTTTTCGACGAATTCCTGTTTGGGCACGCTGATCTGCGGCAGGAATCCCAGCTGGAATTCGACGACTTTTTTGATTTCTTCATGAGCAAACATGATGGCATCGAGGATATCTGCTTCCGGTACCTGTTTGGCGCCCCCTTCGACCATAAGGATGGCGTCTTTCGTACCGGCGACGACGATATCCATATCGCTGGCTTCGCTCTGTGCCACCGTCGGATTGACGACAAACTGGCCATCGACGCGGCCTACGCGGACACCGGCGATCGGGCCGGCAAAGGGAATGTGGGACATGCACAGTGATACGGAAGCGCCGATCATGGCAGCGATTTCCGGTGCGTTGTCGTGATCTACGCAGAAGTCATAGGCTACGACGTGGACGTCATGACGGTATGTCTTGGGGAACAGCGGGCGGATCGGGCGGTCGATCAGGCGGGCAAAGAGCGTCGCCGATTCAGGCGGTTTGCCTTCCCGTTTGATGAAGCCGCCGGGAATCTTCCCTACGGAGTACATTTTTTCTTCATAATCTACCGTGAGCGGAAAGAAATCGGCATCTTCCCGTGCTTCTTTCGATCCCGTAGCGGTAACAAATACAGCCGTATCGCCATAGCGGACCAGAGCAGCACCGCTCGCCTGTTTGGCAAGCTGTCCTACTTCGATGACCAGGGGACGACCGGCAAAATCCATCTGGAATACCTGTTTTTCCATTCGTTTTCCTCCTTATGAAGAGTCATACAAGAAATTCAGACAGGCTGTAGGTCATAGGTCAGTATCGCCGGGAAGCGGTACTGACCTATAACCTACCAACCTGTAACATACACTATGTTCCGAAAAAAGAGGCTGATGCGTACACATCAGCCTCACACAACGCGATTATTTACGCAGGTTCAGTTTTTCGAGAATAGCACGATAACGGCCAAGGTCATGTTTCTGGAGATAAGCAAGCAGGTTACGGCGCTGGCCAACCAGTTTGAGCAGGCCGCGGCGGGATGCATGGTCTTTTTTGTTGCTGCGGAGATGTTCCGTCAGATAGACGATGCGGGCCGTAAGAAGCGCAATCTGTACTTCCGGAGATCCTGTGTCGTTTTCATTTGCGCCGTATTTGGCGACGATGGCTTTCTTTTCTTCTACACTTAACATAGTTCGTTCCTCCATTTGTAAAAATAATCTATTCGCAAAGTGCTACGTGATCGTCGGAGATTCGAGACACCCGGCACCCGTACGACATCACATATTATACTATATCCCTGCCATGCTGTAAAGGCTTAGAATGCCTTGCCTGTCAGGAGTTCATAGGCTTCTTTGTACTTCTCGATTGTCTTGTCGATGACGTCCTGGGGCAGGAGGTAATCGCTGTCAGGATTGGCTTTCAGCCAGTCGCGGACGAACTGTTTGTCATAGGACGGCTGGGATTTGCCGGCTTCATAGCCTTTGAGCGGCCAGAAGCGGGAGCTGTCCGGCGTCAGCATTTCATCGCCGAGGACGATATTTCCCTTGTCATCTAGGCCGAATTCAAATTTCGTGTCGGCAATGATGATGCCCCGGGAGAGTGCATAATCAGCGCATTTCTTATAGAGGGCGATGGTATAGTCGCGGATGGCTTCGGCATATTCTCTGCCTTTTCCCGGGAAGGTTTTGTCGAGGAATGCCGCTCCTTCTTCGAGAGAAACATTCATATCGTGTTCTCCCAGTTCGGCTTTCGTAGATGGTGTAAAAATCGGTTCCGGCAGTTTTTCCGATTCCTTGAGACCAGCCGGCAGTTTAATGCCGCAGACGGTACCGTTTTCTTTGTAGCTTTCCCAGCCGCTGCCAGTGATATAGCCGCGGACGATGCATTCCATAGGAATCATGGTCAGCTTCTGGCATTTCATGCTGTTGCCATCGAACTGGGGCTGCTGGAAAAATTCCGGCATATCTTTGACATCGACAGAAATCATGTGATTGGGGATGATGTCTT
>NZ_DGRS01000041.1:0-16929 GCF_002391155.1 Megasphaera sp. UBA4382
CTCTCCTAAAAAATAATGCTGCGGATTTGATTGGGGTTGGCAGAGAGATTTTGAAGAATCCGTACTGGCTAATGGAACAAATGGAAAAGTGACAGAACGTGTCCAATTTAGGGGGTGCAAAATCCCCACCGAGGGGGTGCAAATGCACCCTCTTCTCTTTTCCTCAAAGCCTTGTCCCGTGCGGCTTCCGAGGAATACTTTCTTAACGATAGGCAGGGGGGTGCAAGGGGGTTCATCGTTATTTTGTATCACTTTGATTGGTAAAGGGGAACTCCTCATCACTATCATGAGCAGCCTGGCACAGGAAGAAAGCCGGAGCATTTCGGAAAACGTGACCTGGGGCCATCGGAAGCGGTTCGCTGACGGCAAGGATCTACCGATGTAACGATAAGTTCAAGAGCCATTGCAAGACACCACATCTGACAGAGGATGATATCAAGGAAGCCTTCGTCCGGGCCTCCAACCGGCTCATCGAAAACAAAGCGGACGTACTTGACAGCATCACCCTGCTGAAGGAACGGCTCACTGACACAGAAGCCCTGGAAGAGGAGCGGGACAGGCTCAGCACAGATTTGAACCTGCTGGCCGACAAGATACAGCAGCTCATAGCCGAGAACGCCAGGGTCGCGCAGAACCAGGATGATTATGACCGAAACTACAACGAACTGGTCAGCCGGTATGAAGCGGTGAAGACGAAGTACGACAAGACCTGTGAAGCCATCCAGTATCGCAAAGCCCGGAGCCGTCAGATGGACAGCTTCATCCAGGAGATTCGGGAGCAGGAACTCATCAAGGAGTTCGATGCCCGGCTGTGGGGCAGCCTGGTGGACTTCATCACGGTGTACAGCAAAGACGATATCTTTTGTTCCAGTATACCATGATGGCGCAGATTTGTAGGGAAAAGAGTGAACCTGCCTATGCGCACAGGGGTGTTCAAAATCCCTGCTATCGTTCGATTGTATCAAATACAGACAACTTTGAGATACAGCGTGCAGCCCGGGGAAGACGAAAGTGGCAGGAAAACGATGCGGAGAGGGTGTGCGTGGAGTATAAAAGGAGTATAAAAGGAGTATGTTTTATCCGATGTACTCCTAAAATACTACTATAAATACGCCGCGTGATGCATATATTTTTTTGCCTTTTACCGATATAATTAAGATAACAAAAAGACAATTGACAATTCCGGAAAAGTCATACAGCCAGTTGATTTCTGTACTTAGGGAAGGAGATTATATCATGTCAAGAGGAACGGCTACGACGTATATGCATACGGGGACAGGAGAAATGTGCTATGAAATGAACAAGGCACTGACCGTACCGGAAACTTTTCCTATTTATTTGTCATCGGCCTATATATTTGATTCTATTGAACCGATGGATAAAATCTGTGATGAAGGGGCACCGGGCTACGCCTATTTCCGTCTGGGAAACCCTAATTCTGATGCGGCATCGCGTATTCTGGCAGCGGGCGATGGAACGGAAACGGGCCTGGTCTTTTCTTCCGGCATGGCGGCTATCACCACATCGCTTCTGGCCGTGCTCAGACCGGGAGACCATGTACTGGCTTCTCCTGTGCTGTACGGGGAAACGTTCTATTTCTTAAAACATGAACTTTCCAAGTGGGGCGTCGAAACGACGTTCATCGATTTCGATACACAGAAACCGGAAGACTACATCAAGCCCAATACGAAAGTTATTTACGGGGAAACCATTGCCAATCCGCTCATGTCCGTCCCGGATCTGGGGCATCTGGCAGACGTGGCCCATGACAACGGCGCCTTGCTCTTTATCGACAACACTTTTGCTACGTCCATCGTGGCCAAGCCGGCAAAATTCGGCGCCGACCTCGTTTTGTACAGCGCGACGAAATACCTGGGCGGCCATGACGATATCGTAGGCGGCGCGGCGCTGGGATCGAAAAAACTGATCGATACGATCCGCTTCTATCTCGGCCTGTACGGCGGCAATCTGGGTGCGACGGAATCGTGGCTCCTGGCACGCAGTCTGCGGACACTGCCGCTGCGCGTCCAGAAGATGAGCCAGAACGGCCTGGCTCTGGCAAAGTTCTTTGAACACCATCCGAAAGTAGAAAAAGTCTATTATCCGGGCCTGGATTCGTCTCCCAGCAAGGCTTTGGCAGACAAGCAGTTTGAAGGCAATGGATACGGCGGCATGCTCAGCGTCAATTTCAAAGGCGGAATGGAACTGATCGACAAACTCATTGCCAATCTGAAACTGGTCCATTTCGTACCGACTCTGGCCGGTACGTGCACGACTCTGACCTATCCGCCGAAAGCATCCCACCGTGACCTTTCGGCCGATGAACTGGCGGCAATTGGCATCACGTACGGCCAGATCCGCCTGTCTTCCGGACTGGAAGACACAAACGATTTGCTGAACGATTTCGATCAGGCTCTGGAAAAATTATAAGTTCTGTTTTGTGGTACGGCATCCGGCCCGGACGGGCTGCGGGACTGAAGGGCCGGGTGCGGCTTATAAGGAGGTATGTATGATGAGTGGCAATTCTTCTCCCGGTAATGGCAGTATCAAGATTCTCGATATTTTTATCCTCGGTTTTGCTTTCTTCGCTACCTACTTTGGGGCAGGCAACCTGATTTTCCCGCCCCAGCTGGGCCTCAATAGCGGGTCTGCCGTATTTGCCGGCCTGTCGGGCCTGACGCTTTCCGGTATTTTTCTTCCTATTTTTACGTTGGTTGTCATTGGTCTGAACGGCGATGTCCATGCTATCACCGATCACGTCGGCAAGTATACGTACAATGTCCTGCTGGCGGCGCTGATGTTTGTGTGCACCTTCGTTTCCATTCCCCGGACCTGTGCTACGGCTATCCAGCTCGGCGTACAGGGCAATGTGCCGGGGGCGCCATTCATTCCACTGGTCATCATATATTTCATTATATGCTTCTTCTTTGTCAAAGATAAGAATAACGTCATGGACCGCATGGGCCGGTATCTGACGCCGCTTCTGGCACTCATCCTGGTCGTCGTTTCCATCATGGGTATCGTCCATCCTCTGGGAACGCCGATTGAACCACAGGTAGCCAAACCGTTCGTCAATGCCTTCCTGGGCGGATATAATACAGGCGATGTCCTGGTCAGCTTTATCATGGCAGCCGTATTCATCAGCTCTATCAAGGGCAAAGGCTACACGACCATTGCCCAGCGCAATAAAGTCCTCATCTATTGTGGCATCGTCGCCTTCGTCCTGCTTCTCATCATTTACGGGTCGCTGTTGTATATGGGCGCCTGTGTCAGTGGTGACTACCCGCAGTCTATCGGCCGGGCGGAACTGCTCGTCGCCATCATCCAGCGCGTTGGCACGTGGGTCATGGTACCCATGGGCATCGCTGTCGTACTGGCCTGTCTGACTACGGCAATCGGCCAGGTAGCGGCGGTTGCGGAATTTACCAGCACCATGACCGGCAAAGTCAGTTATAAGAAAGTTGCTATCGTATGCAGCATCCTTTCGGCTCTTACGGCTCTCCTTGGCGTCGATGGCATCGTCACCTACGTCGGCTGGATTTTCGGCGTATGCTATCCGCCGTGCCTGGCACTGCTTGTCCTGGGCGTATTGGTCAAAGTCGTGCCGAATGACGGGGCCTACAAGGGATCGGTATATCTGGTTACTATTTATGCGCTGATAGAATCACTGCCGGGCCTGTCCGGTCTTGGCTTTGCTAAAGCTATCGTGGCAGCAACGCCGCTTTCGACCTTTGGCTTCGGTTGGATTACGCCGTTTATCATCGGCTTTGTCGCAGGATCTTTGATTTATAAAGCGACGGGACATGGTAAAGCCGCTGTAAGGACAGTGGGAGAATAAGTAATATGAAGAGGGGGATATGAACATGAGTTTAAGTGTATTGCGCCATCCTGATTTTGACAGGACAAAATACGGACCGTCTACGGTCAACATTCATGCTGGTGAACCGCGGGATGCCTACGGTGCCTTAGTGCCACCGATTTATCAGACTTCGACCTTTTATTTCGACTCGACAGATGATGCGGTCAAAGCCTGTGACGATTATGCCGAAAGTTTTGCCTACAGCCGTATTACCAATCCCAGCAACGATTATTTTGAAAAAAAGATAGCCGCTGCCGAACATGGACTCGGTGCCGTGTCATATGCATCGGGGATGGGTGCCGTGGCAGGGGCCATCTTCATGAGTGTACGCGCCGGTGACCATGCGCTGTTCTGCAAGGCCAAGTATTCCGGTACAGAAGATATTACCCGTGATTTCCTGCCCCGGTTCGGCGTCGAAGTGGGGGACTTTGATCCGCAGAATCTGGAAACGCTGAAGGATGGCATCAAAGACAATACGAAACTCATTTACGTCGAATCGCCGGCAAACCCGACCATGGTCATGGCTGACATTGCGGCTATTTCGGCCATCGCTCATGAACACGGCATCAAAGTCGGTGTTGATAACACCTTTGCCACGCCGTACAACACGAATCCTCTCGACCTGGGCGCCGACTGGGTCGTACAGAGCGTGACCAAGTACATCGGCGGGCACGGCGATCTTCTGGGAGGAGCCGTCATCTCCAATGATGAAGGATTCCTGCGCGACTGCCGCCTCGGTACGCTCATGCACTTTGGTGCCGTCATGGCACCGCAAATCGCCTTTCTGGCCACGCGGGGACTCAAGACGCTGGCCGTGCGTATGAAACAATATAATACCAATGCACTTCAGATTGCACAGTATCTGGAACAGCACCCGAAAATTGACATCGTCCGCTATCCCTTCCTGCCATCTAATCCGCAGTATGAACTGGCGAAACGGCAGATGCGCGGTGGTGGAGGCATGCTGAGCTTTGATGTCAAAGGCGGACTGGAAGCGGGCAAGACGTTCATCAACCATCTTAAATTGTGTACGCTGGCCGTCAGCCTGGGGGATACGGAAACACTGGTAGAACAGGCTGCAGCCATGACCCATACCATGATTCCCAGAGAAGTACGGGAAGCGGCCGGCATTACGGACGGCATGATACGCATGTCAGTCGGTCTGGAAGACCCGGAAGACATCATCGCCGATCTGGACCAGGCCCTGGCTGTGGTCTGACCGGGACGGATATCGGCGGGATTACATTATTTTATCCAGGCGTACATGAGGCTGCAACAACAGGACTTATCCGGTTCATGCTGTTGCAGCCTCTTTAGTATATTTTCTATTACCTTTATTTAATTTATTCTTAAAATATATAAAGCCAACGGATATTTACTGAGAGAAGCATAGGAAAACATGCAAAAAAGGATTGCCGCACCATGATGTGTGACAATCCTTTTTTGCTGTCCTGCCAGGTGGATAGGGCTGGCAGGGCCATTGGATATGTTTAGTATATGGCAAAACGCCGGCCGGATATTCCGGCGTCTGCAAACGGTGTTATAAGTAAATGTATTCGCTCGTAATCGGCTGGAGCCCCATGCCTTTAATGGCGGCGTACATTTCATCGAAGGGACGGTTATCCGTGATTTCAAACTGTTCATCGCCTTTTTCACTGCCGTCATCTTCCAGATGGCCGCCAATGCCGACACAGACGCTGGCCGATACTTTGGTAGCAGCGATTTTCATGATGGCGTTGCGGTATTTGGCGCTTTCCCGGCTGGAAACGACGATGGAAGCGTAAGGCAGAAACAGGCGGTAGGCACAGATAATCTGGGTCAGTTTCCGTTCGTCTACGTCCTTCGGGTTGATTTTATCGTTGTTGATAATCGGGCACAGGCGCGGGCAGGAAAGGGAAATTTCCGCATGGGGATATTTCCGTTGCATCAGATAGGCGTGCATGCCCGTTGCCACAGCGTCTTTCTGGTAGTCATCGAGACCTAAGAGAGCGGCGAAGCCGACGCCGCGCATGCCGCCGAGGATAGCCCGTTCCTGGGAATAGAAACGGTATGGGAAAATACGCTTGTTGCCTGCCAGGTGCAGTGTTTCGTACTTATCGGAATTGTACGTTTCCTGGAAGACCGTGACGTAATCGGCGCCGCATTCGTGGAGGTATTTGTAATCATCGGAATTGACCGGGTAGATTTCCATGTTGATGGCACGGAAATACTGACGGGCGATTTTCACGGCATTGCCGATGTATTTGATGTCGCTCATCTTGGGGCTTTCTCCAGTGAGCATGATGACTTCTTCAATGCCGGCATCGGCGATGTTTTTGCATTCCCGGTGCAGTTCTTCGTCAGACAGGCGGGCCCGCTTGATTTTGTTATGGGAATTGAAGCCGCAGTAGATACAGTAGTTGTCGCAGTAGTTGGCAAAATAAATCGGCGTGATGACAGAAATGTTATTGCCAAAATGGCGGCGCGTGACGATATGGGCTTTCTGGGCCATTTCTTCCAGGTAGGGAGCAGCGGCCGTAGAGAGAAGTGCCATGAAATCATGCGGATCGAGGCGCATCTTGCTGAGGGCCAGTTCGACGTCTTTGCCGGTAAAATCTTCATTGCGGAAGGCATCGTGGTATTT
The DNA here is from genome assembly GCF_002391155.1 of Megasphaera sp. UBA4382. NCBI lineage: Bacteria > Bacillati > Bacillota > Negativicutes > Veillonellales > Veillonellaceae > Megasphaera > Megasphaera sp. UBA4382. Next base: position 6,483 of record NZ_DGRS01000041.1, read on the forward strand.
TAAGACCTGGCTGAGCATGTCCGAATCGAGCACTTCCATGCCGGGCAGATATTTCATATGATCAATACGTTTCTGTTCCATGAAAAAGCCCCCTTAGTCGCCTAAAAATCCTGTGAGCGGATCAGAAGCCGAAGCTGTTTCCCGTACACGGCCCATACCAGCCAGATAAGCGGCACGACCGGCTTCGATGGCTTTGCGGAATGCCTGGGCCATGAGCGGCAGGTTGCCGGCTGTGGCGATAGCCGTATTGGCCATGATGGCGGCAGCGCCCATTTCCATGGCTTCGCAGGCCTGGGACGGACGGCCGATACCGGCATCGACGATGATGGGCAGGTCGATTTCATCGATGAGTATCTGGATGAAATCGCGGGTGCTCAGGCCTTTGTTGGTACCGATAGGAGAGGCCAGGGGCATAATGGCAGCGGCGCCGGCATCGACGAGCGCCCGGGCGGCGTACAGGTCGGGATACATATAGGGCAGGACGATAAACCCTTCTTTGGCGAGTATTTCCGTCGCTTTAATCGTTTCGGCATTATCAGGAAGCAGGTATTTGGAATCGCGCATGACTTCGATTTTAATGAAATCACCGCAGCCGATTTCACGGGAAAGGCGGGCGATGCGGACGGCTTCTTCGGCCGTGCGGGCGCTCGACGTATTCGGCAGGAGGGTTACGCCTTTGGGAATAAAATCGAGGATATTGTCTTTCTGTCCGGCTTCTACACGGCGCAGGGCCATGGTGACGATTTGGGCGTCTGCCTGATCGACGGCGGCTTTGATCAGATCGACTGAAAATTTACCGGAACCTAAGATAAAGCGGGATGTGAATTCATGACCGCCAAGTACGAGTTTGTCATCATTTTCCATGGGAATCACTCCTTGATTCATAATATAAGATAAGAACGCCGTATGCTGTCTGTATCAGCCGCCTCCTACGAAATGGACGATTTCCATAGAATCGCCATCGTGGAGGGTTACGGCGGCATACGTCTTGCGCGGTACGATAGCACCGTTTAGTTCAATGGCGATGCGGTCGCAGCGATAACCTTCCTGTTCGAGGAAGGCCTGCAAATTCTGCCCGGCCGCGGCCACATCATTGCCGTTTATCCTGACCATGCTGAGTCTCCTTTCCGCGTGGGGAATAGAAAAATAAAGAGACCGCACGAAGAATTACACCCAAGGTGGTGTACCCCTTCGTGCGGCCTCTTCCGGTCTCACTCTACGTCCCATTATAGTGAAATATGAAAAAATGTCAATGTGTAATTTGTCACATATAACAGCTGTTACAAAAATTTTACGTAAAAATTTTATCGTCATCTCCTGTTGTAGTATAATATTTATAACGATAGCGAAACAGACAGGGGGACTGTACATGGGCCGGAAAGCAAGTGGCAACTGGATGAATATTGCGCAGCATTTTTATTGGAGTGATGAACAGCTGCAGTATTTTGCAGCGTCCTTCCGGCAGCAGCTGGAAGCGGCAGAAGCAGGTGATCCATCGTCTCTTTCAGCGTTGCCGTCCTATATGGATCTGCCAGATGGCAGCGAGAAGGGTACGTATCTGGCCCTGGATTTCGGCGGGACCAATGTGCGCGCTTCCCGTATCCGTCTTTTGGGCGGGCACTGCTTTATTATTGATAAAATTGTCTCTCATCCTTTGCGGAAAGAAGGAGAATACGATTATACGACGAAGGAGACGCGGGCAGAGGAGCTTTTTGATTTTATCGCGGCTACTGTAGAGGAAGCGGCCGGAGGCAATGTGGACTGTGCCCTGGGACATACCTTTTCCTATGAAGTCAGCCAGTCCGACTGTCACGACGCGCGCCTGGTACAGTGGTCTAAGGAAATGGCCGTTGCCGGCGTGGAAGGAAATTGGATCAACCAATTGCTGAAAGAGGCGCTCCGGCGCCGCGGTCTCGACCGGATCCGTCCGGCAGCGCTGATTAATGATACGACAGCCGTGCTCATGGCTGCAGCTTATCAATACCGCCATACCCATATTGGCGTCATTTGCGGGACGGGGTTTAATATTTGTTATTTCGAACCAGAGAAGTCCATGGTCATCAACCTGGAAGCGGGTGATTTCGATGGGATGCCGCGAAATCAATGGGATGAACGGGTAGACGAAGCGACGCGCTTTCCCGGCCGCCATATGCTGGAAAAAATGGTCAGTGGCGCCTATCTCGGTTCTATCTATAGAGAGACATTGAAGACGTATTTTGATACGGACGATATCCCGCCGTGCACGACACCGGAAATGAACCGCATTGTAACGGCTGGCAATCCCGATGATGCCCGCCTGCGCCTGAGCCGCCTGCTGAACCGCATCGTCGCTCCCGCTGATGTAGAGCCGCTGCGCAATCTGGCCGGGACGATTCTCGTGCGGACGGCACAGCTTTCCGGCGCTGCCTGCTATGGAATCCTGCAGCATCTGTATCCTAAAGGCCATATTTCCCGCCAGTCCATTGCCATTGAAGGGGGGCTCCTGAGTCATATCCGCGGAGGGCTCCTCATGTTTGACGATGCCCTGTATGGCTGTGCGGCCCGGCGGGGTCATTCCCGGCAGCAGGGGATTCCCGTGGAAGCGGCACTGGTCTATGATGGCCCGTCGGTCGGGGCAGCCATTGCAGCGGCCGTAGCTGACAGCTGATGCCATACGGTCCGGTTTGTTGGCATTTCTCCTATAAATGTGCCTGTCAGCTCTTTTCACCAGAACTGTTTTTCGATACAATAAAGGGTAGGCTTATCGTAAATTTGCCTTGATTATTACCGGGGGACCTATGCTGCAAATCGACACTCTTAGCAAAATACCGTACTATGTACAAATATATGCCTATTACCGCGATGAAATTACGGCCCGCCGGATGCCGGCAGGGATGAAGATGGCTTCAGTGCGCGAACTATCCCAGCGGGCCGGCGTCAGCAAGATGACCGTCGAAAAGGCCTATTACCAGCTTGCCAGTGAAGGATACATCATCCGCCGGACCAAGGCGCGGTATGAAGTAGCCGACATTGCCTTTCCGCAGAAAAAAGAACGGCCCGTGTACCGTCAGCCGGAAAAGCAGGAAATACAGCCGCCGGTCGTCTATGATTTTGGCAGCGGGGACATGGATATGGAACGCTTCCCTATGATGGTCTGGCGCAAGCTGATGAACCGCGTCCTGAGTGAGCCGGCATATCTTCTGGCCAATCAGGATGAACAGGGAGCACCTGTCCTGCGGCAGGCGCTGAGTGAATATGTCTACCAGAGCCGCGGCGTCCATGCCGATCCGGAGGCGATACTGATCGGTTCGGGAACCATTCCGCTTCTGGCCGTCCTTGCCAGTCTGCTCCGGCCCGATTATGGGTGTATCGCCGTGGAAGAGCCGGGATTCCGCCTGGGAAGGGAACTATTCCGCAGCCGCGGATTTTCGCTGCAGCCCGTGCCGGTGCGGGACGGGCTGTTGTCTATGGATACATTGGAACGGAGCGGGGCGCGTCTGGTATATGTCAGTCCGTCCCATCAGTTCCCTACGGGAACGGTCATGCCGGCCGGTATGCGCTACGACCTGCTTCACTGGGCAGGCGACCACGATGGCATGATCGTCGAAGATGATTATGACAGTGAACTGCGCTATTACGGCCGTCCCGTGCCTGCCTTGCAGGGAATGGACAAGGCCGGCCGCGTCATCTACATGGGGGCACTGTCCAAAGTGCTGCCGCCATTTGTGCGCCTCAGTTACATGGTCCTTCCGCCACCGCTTCTTGGCAGGTATCGGCAGAGCCGCGCCCTGTTCCGCCAGGGCGCTTCTGTGCTGGAACAGTGTGTCCTTGCCGAATATATCCGCAGCGGAGAACTGGCCCGGCAGGTGCGGCGCCTGCGCAAAGACTATCAGGAAAAAGGGGAGATCATGGAGCGTTTCCTCGTGAAAGCCTTTGGGGACCGCATCCGCGTCAGCCGTATCGTATCGGGCGTCTATTGTCACATTACCCTGAAAAGCCCCGATACGGAAGACATATTATTGAAAAAGGCAGCGAAAAAAGGCTGCCGCGTCTTATCGGTGCAATCCTTTTATGAAAACCGGAATCTGGAGACGGAAAAAGAATTTCTTCTGAGCTTTTCCAAAATTCCCGGCTGTCAGCTGAAAGACGCTGTGGAGGCATTAAAAACAGCCTGGTCAGAGAAAGAGGGAGACTAATGGCCAAAAGTTTACGTTTTATACATTGCGGGGACCTGCATCTGGGCAGTCCCTTTCATGATATCGCCATGGTCGATGAACGCTGGCAGCGTATCGTCGGCAAGGCACCGGTCCGGGCGTTTCAGAAAATCGTCCAGACGGCGATTGATAAAGAAGTCGATGCCGTCCTTATTGCCGGCGACGTTTATACCAGCAGCAGCCACAACCTGACGGCGCAGCTCGATTATGTACGCCTCCTGCACAAGCTGGCCCAGCACCATATACAGGTCTTTGCCGTACTGGGCAATCACGACCCGCTGGATGCCTGGAAGGCACGGATTCCCTTTCCGCCCAACGTACATGTTTTTGGCACGGAAAAGGTCGAACGGATCCCCCTCATCGTAGACGGGGAAGAAATAGCCGCTGTCTACGGGCAGAGCTACGCCAAGAGCGAGCAGCGGGACAATCTGGCCTGGAATTTCCGCCGGACTGCGGCTGACCGTTATGCCATCGGCCTGCTGCACACCCAGGTCGGCAGTGCCCAGTCGCCGTATGCCCCGTGCAGCATGACGGACCTGCAGGAAAGCGGCATGGATTACTGGGCTCTGGGCCACGTGCACAAGCACCAGGTCCTGTCAGAGAAGCCTTATGTCGTATATGCCGGCAATCCCCAGGGACTCGATTGTACAGAAACGGGGCCGCGGGGCTGTTATTACGTGGAAGTAGGCCCGTACGGGACGGTACATATGGAATTCATCGATACGAGCATCGTCCGCTGGGAAACGGCCGACGTGCCCATCGATAACGCCGAGTCGGTTTCGGAGCTGCGCGATGCCGTGCGCTTTACCAAAGAAAAAGTGCGCCGGGAATGTGGCAAGCCCACTTTCCTGACGATAAATTTTACCGGGTCGGGCAGTATGTACCAGGTCATCAATAACCCGGAAGCGACACAGTACTGGATCGATGCCTGGCGGGAAGAAGAAGCCGGCAAATACGCCTTCGTCATGGTACAGCGCCTGCGCAACATGGCCCGTCCCAAAATCAATGCCGGCGAACGGAGCAAACTGCCCGATACGGTAGGGGACTACCTCAACGTATCGGACAAGCTCGATGCACTGCCGCAGGATGAAAAAATGAAAGTCCTGCGCGATATCTTGTCACAGCGGCCGGAATTTGAACGCCTGGGAGCGTATGGCCGGAGCATTTCCGACGAACGGCTCCTGGAAGCGTTTGAAAAAGCCAAATGGCTGGGCATGCAGAAGCTGCTGGAAGATAGAAGAGGATAAGATATGAAGATTATACAGATGAATTTAGATGATTTCGGTATTTACCATAATGTTTCCTGGGTGCCGCCGGAAAAAGGCCTGATCGTCATGCATGGTCAGAACGAAAGCGGCAAGACGACGCTGATGAAATACGTGCGCTCCATGTTTTTCGGCTATCCACGGGGAGAATGGAAAGGGTACTTCGGCCACATGGATATCCGCCGGGAAGACGGCCATGAATACCGGATTTACCGCAATGAAAAAGAATCGTATATCGCCGATGGCGACGAAGTAATCCATGAAGAACCGTCCGCACTCTGGTGGCACAGCCTGGAACGGGGTACGTATGATAAGATTTTTGCCATGGGACTCGAGGACCTGCAGGGATTCAAGATTCTCTCCAACGAGGAAGTACGGAGTCATTTCTTCAGCATCGAAAGCGGCGTCCGCATGGGAGCGGTCCGCCGTGATTTTATGCGGCAGATGGGAGAACTCCTCGTCGCATCCCATCAGGGCAAGAAGCCCATCAATAACCTGTTGCAGGAACAGCGCGAATTCGACCGTAAAATCCATGAATTGTCCTACGATGAAGAAGAATTTGCATCCTTGCAGGAAAAGGAACAACAGACCCATGAAATTGAGAAACGGCTGCGCCTGAGCATAGAAGAAACGAAGCAGCAGATCGAAAAGGTAGCTATGCCGCTGGCTGCCTGGGACGTGTATAAGCGGGGGCAGGATGCCATGAAGCACATGCAGGAACTGGCCGACGTATCGCAGTTCCCTGCCGATGGTGCCCAGCGCTGGGAAGAGCTGGAACAGAAAATCCGGGACATCAATGAAAAAATAAAAGAACTGGAAGCGGCCAGCCGCAAGGGACCGGCCTTCAAGCAGGAATGGAACCGCTGGGTCATCTGCGGCTCCCAGATTGATGAGCTGTATCACAATATGCCCCAGTGGCAGCAGGGGCAGGAAGAACTGGCAGACCATGAGGATAAGGAAATGGACTGGCAGTACGATGAAAATAAGTACAGTCAGACTCTAGCCGGCTGGACGGAAGGAACACTTCCGGAACAGGCCGACTGGAACCGGGCCCTGACTCTGGCCCGCAATCTGGAAACGTACACCAGGGAAGAAGAAAAGTGGCAGGCAGCCCGTCCTAAAGATGTCAGTGCCTCTCTGGATACGGGCAATGCCGACGGGCCGCAGCGGACGCCGGAAGAATGGAAGGAACTGGGAAAATCAGTCGTCACCATTCAGGATACGCTCATAGAACGGGAAAAGACTCAGGAACTGCTGCGGCTGCTGAAGGAAGACCCGGCAGAAACGAGCCATGGATTCCTGGCGCTGGGCCTGCTCTTTCTGCTGGCTGCGGCGGGACTTGCGGCTTCGGTCGTCCTGTATGATTTTGATCTCATGATGGCCGGCGGCGCGGCTGTCCTGTGTGTACTGCTGGCTCTTGCCGCTTTTGCCAAACAGCGTTCGGACGGGCGGCGCGTGCCCCGGCGCATCGGCGAACTGGAGGGTCAGCTGGCTACCTTACAGACCCGCCTTTCAGCCATGGCCGATGATGCGGGCCTGGAAATTTCTACGGACGAAGACAATGCGGCCTGGAATCAGATGCTCGACGGCGTTCGCAAGGAATACATGGACTGGAAGACGAGAGAGTCCCAGGATGCCTGGAAAAAGGAACAGCAGGTCATGTACGACGCCATTTACCAGAAATGGGAACAGGAAGGAAAAGGCTGGGAAGATAAACTGGGAAACTGCCGCAGTGCCTGGAAAACCTGGCAGCAGACGACGGGATTTACCAAACTGGAAACGGGCGATGTCCAGGCTGCCAAAGAAGCCTGGGATGCATACCAGCATGCCCGCACGTCCCTGAAGGACTGGAAGAAGCGCAAAGAAGATATCCTGACCCGTATCAGCCGTCTGAAGGATAGTGCTGAACAGATTTTCCGCGAAGTCGGCGTCAGTGAAGACGTATCGCCGGAAGGCATCGAGCGGGTTTATCAGATGTGGCAGAAAATCCGCGTCCAGGCAGAAGTGGCCCGCGAACAGGACCGGCAGCAGGAAGAAAAGAAGAAAGAACTGGCAAAATGTCAGAAGGAACGGGATATACGCCGCCATCAGGAAGCAGAAATCCTGAAGGAAACGGGCTCCCAGACGGCAGGAGAATTCCGCAGCAAAATCTTGAAATTCCGTCAGTTCCACCAGTATAAAGAAGTATACGAACAATCGGAAGCCCACATCAAGCTCATCGCCAAGACGCCGAAGAACCTGGCCCAGCTCCGCCATGAATTAAAGATACACGACTGCCAGACCTGGAAAGACGAAAAGGCATACTATGAACGTAAGATAGCCGATACGGAAAAGAAACTGGCCGCAGTGGCCGAAAAGAGAGGCAGCATCGTCGAACGGCTCAGCCAGATGGCAAAGAGCGAAGAAGCGGGACGGCTGCTGCAGGAAAAGCAGAACAGGAAAACGGAACTCGACAGGAAGACCGATGACTGGCTGACCTTCTTATATGCCCAGTATATGCTCGGCGAAGCCCAGAATTATTACGAACGGGTTCGCCAGCCTCTGGTAATCCGCCAGGCCGGCGATTATCTCCACCTCATGACCCAGGGCCGGTATACGCTCCAGGCCAGTTTTGACGGGCGGCAGCTCTATGCCGTCGACGGGACGGGCCGGCGCATTCCCGAAAAGGAATGGAGCAGCGGCACGGGCGACCAGGTATATCTGGCCATCCGCATGAGTCTGGCCATGGCCTTTTCCAAACAGATCGAACCGATGCCGATCATTCTCGACGATATCCTCGTCCGCTTCGATGAACAACGGCAGAAAGAAGCCATCCGCTTCCTGGCCGATCTGGGCAGGAAAGAACAGATATTCCTCTTCACCTGTTCCATGGAAACGAGGAAACTGGCAGAAGAAGTGCAGAAACTGCTGGCAGGAGAAACGGATACGATTCATCTGTTTGAAATTGAACAGGGGACAATTGCGTCAGCGTAATGGACAAAAAACAGAAAAATTAGTTTGTGCTTACGAACAGGGAGAAATTTGTATTTATGCAAATTTCTCCTTTTTTCATGAGATTAAATTTTACTATGCGAAAACAATAAAGCTTATTTTACCATATGGTAGAGAATTACCATTACTTAAACGTTTAATTTAATGGAAGAATTTTTTTGAAAAAATTTATTGACAAGACATAACTATACATTTATAATTTTCGTATAAGGAAAATAGAATGCAGAATGAGGCAAGGGGGCCGTACAAATCGAGGAAGGGTTTGGAGGCCTTTTTTTGTCCAGGAACGCAAATTTTGGGAGGGATGTCATATGAAGTTCAGTTCACTCAAGAAAGTATTGGCCGTTGGTCTGGCCGCTGTCGTAGTCGTAGGGGCGCTTGCCGGTTGTGGGGATAATAAAGCCGGTGCCCAGAAGAAATTCCTGAATATTGGTACCGGTGGCACGGCCGGCACGTATTATCCGATTGGCGGTGCTATGGCAGAAATTTTGAATAAGAACATTGAAGGCATGAATGCCACGGCCCAGAGCACAGGCGCTTCCGTTGCCAATATCAATATGCTGAAAGATGGATCTATCGATCTGGCCATTATCCAGAACGATATTACCTACTATGCAGCTAATGGCACGGAAATGTTCAAGGATAAAAAAGTTGACAATCTCCGCGGTATTGCCGCCCTCTATCCGGAAACATGCCAGGCCGTCACCCTTGAATCGTCTGGTATCAAGACCATTGCCGACCTGAAAGGCAAACGCGTTTCCGTCGGTGCTGCCGGAAGCGGTGTAGAAGCCAATGCCCGCCAGATTCTGGCTGCTTATGGACTGACTTATGATGACATCCAGGTTCAGTACCTGTCCTTCGGTGAAAGCTCCAGTGCCCTGAAAGACGGCAACGTCGATGCAGCATTCCTGACGGCTGGTTTCCCGACGGCGGCTGTACAGGATTTGGCTTCCCAGAATAAGATCCGCATCCTCGCTGTCGATCCCGATAAAGCCGACCAGCTCATTTCCCAGTATCCGTTCTACACCAAGACGGTCATCCCGGCTGGTACTTATGCCGGCTTTGATGAAGACGTACCGACCGTTTCCGTCATGGCTATGCTCGTAGCATCGGATAAAGTCGATGATCAGATGGGCTATGATATTGCCAAGGCCCTCTTTACCAACCTGGACCGTCTGAAAGAAGCTCATTCTGTCGGCAAACTCATCACCAAGGAAGGCGCCCTGAAAGGCATGCCGATTCCGATGAATGCCGGCGCTGAAAAATTCTTTAAAGAATAATTCTTCATGCGCGTCCGTGTTTTAACGGGAGGATATCTGCTGTGCCTGCTCCTCTTCGTCCTGTCACCGGTACTGCTTCAGCCGTGGCTCTTCCTCTATGGGGGAGGACGCCATATGCTGGATGTGCCGGTACGGGCGGGCACGGCAGTGACCATCCGTTTTATTCATTCTGTGCAGAAAACACCCGTCTGGGAATACCTCAGCGTCAACGACCGGGCGGACGGCTTCTGCCTTCATAAAACAAAATACCAGTCTTTCGGCGTCGGACTGCCGTTTATGGAAAGCGATGGGTCATTCCGCCATGAAGGCGATTATTTCATCATGGACCATATGGAACGGCCTTTCCCACAGCTTCATCTGCGGACAGGCGTCGGCACACAACTGACCGTTACCATAGCGGATACGGCCTGCCCTTTGTATCAGTACCTGCCCGATGGCAGTGCCGTAGATATCAGGGTAGCGCCGTTATATCAGTATATACGGGATATGGTCAGATAAGGGAGAGAGAAGTATGAGTGAAAAATCGACGGAACAACTCGCCGATGAGGTGTTAAAAAAGTACGATAATGAATCCAATACGATAAATTACAAGGGATTTATGGCCAAAGTTGTTTCGGCCATTGCCATCACGTTTTCTATATTTCAGTTGTATACCGGCGCGTTCGGCGTACTCGATGCCCAGCTGCAGCGTGCGGTACACCTGGGCTTTGGCATGGCG
>NZ_DGRS01000041.1:17089-24305 GCF_002391155.1 Megasphaera sp. UBA4382
TATATCGTCCTGGAATATCAGCAGCTCGTGCTGCGCTCCGGAACGGTGACGACGATGGATTACATCGTAGGCAGCATAGGCATCCTGCTGATCCTGGAAGCTACACGGCGGGCCGTAGGAAAGCCGATGCTCTGCGTGGTGCTGGCTTTTCTGGCGTATGCCTTTGCCGGTCCCTATATGCCGGGCGTTCTGGCTCATCGGGGACTGACACCGGAACAGCTGGTAGGACACCTGTATTTTACGACCGAAGGCGTATTCGGTATTCCTCTTGGTGTATCGTCTACCTTTATTTTCCTGTTTATTTTGTTTGGCGCCTATCTGGAAGCGACCGGCCTGGGGAAATTCTTCATTGATTTGGCCAATGCCATCGCCGGCTGGTCCAGTGGCGGGCCTGCCAAAGTAGCTGTCATTTCCAGCGCCCTCATGGGGACCGTTTCCGGCAGCTCCGTAGCCAACGTCGTCGGGACAGGCAGCTTCACCATTCCTATGATGAAGAAATTAGGCTATCACAAGAATTTCGCCGGTGCCGTAGAAGCGGCATCGTCTACAGGCGGACAGCTCATGCCGCCGGTCATGGGGGCAGCGGCTTTCCTCATGGCAGAATTTGTCGGCGTTCCCTATATTGATATCGTCAAGGCAGCCGTTATCCCGGCTTTATTATATTTTACAGGTATCTGTCTTGGTGTTCATTTCGAAGCAAAACGCAACAATCTGAAAGGCGTTCCCCGCTCTCAGCTGCCTAAGATCTGGACGATTTTGAAAGAACGGGGTCATCTGGCCCTGCCTCTCATCGCAATCGTCTATCTGCTGGTTGCAGGCTATTCACCCATGCGGGCGGCACTGGTAGCCATCGTCATGTCCATCGCGGCATCGTTTGTCCGCAAGGCTACGCGCATGAAACCCATTCAGATCATCCAGGGGCTGGAAAAAGGCGCCAAAGGCGTCCTGGGCGTACTCATAGCCTGTGCTGCAGCCGGCATCATCATCGGCGTCGTTACCAAGACCGGCGTGGGATTAAAACTGGCATCGGCCCTGATCGACCTTTCGGGCGGTATGCTGCTGCCGACCATGTTCTTTACCATGATTACGGCGCTTATACTGGGCATGGGCGTGCCGACCACGGCAAACTATGTCATCACGGCGACTATTGCCGCTCCGGCCCTGATAAAACTGGGCGTCCCCGTCCTTGCGGCGCATATGTTTGTCTTCTATTTCGGAATCATCGCCGATATTACACCGCCGGTAGCACTGGCGGCCTATGCCGGTGCCGGCATCAGCGGCGGCAATCCCCTCATGACCGGGGTCAATGCGTCCAAATTGGCCATAGCGGCCTTCATCATTCCCTATATCTTTGTCGTATCGCCAGTCCTTCTCATGGTACAGGCGACGCCGCTGGAAATGATTATGGCGACCATTACGGCTGTACTGGGCATGATCGGCCTCAGTTCGTCCATGATTGGGTATCTGGCCGATCACTGCAACGTCCCCGTACGGGTCCTGTTGTTTGTGGCAGGCCTGCTCATGATTGTGCCGGGCGTCATGACCGACGGCATCGGTATCGTCATTTTTGGCAGCATCCTCTTCTGGCAGATGCGGCTGAAAAAGAAAAAAGCAGCCATTGCCGGCTGAAACTGAATAGAACGAAAACAGGAGCTGTCTTCTCAATCAGGGGAAGACAGCTCCTGTTTTATTTGTGGCAGATCGGGGTCTGCCATATTGTAAAATATCAGATGATGGTATAAACCCGTTCCAGCTGGTCCAGATAGGCGTCGATACGCTGCAATTCGTGAGGCTCTGTGACGGCCTTTCCCGAATAATAATATTCGACGGTCTGAGGCAGATATTCCAGACCTTTGCGGTAATCGAGCTGGCGGATGAGTTCGCGGATTGTTCCTTCGTTGCCATCGACAAAGCGGACATGGTCTGGCAGGATGCGTCGCAGCGTTTCTTTAAAATAATTGAAATGGGTGCAGCCCAGGACGAGATTGGCATACTTGCTGAAATCATACGGGGCAAACTGCCGGTGGATATAGTCTTCTACGGCCGGCGAGGAAAAATCCATGTGTTCGGCAAATTCCACAAGATCCGGCATGGCCAGCAGGTCTACCAGACTTTCTGTATCGTATTTTTCGATAAGCTCTTTGATTTTATGTCCCCGCACGGTAATCGGCGTGGCAATGACCAGGACGCGGTTGCGCTCTGTATCCATATCGAGTGCTTTTTTGGCAGCCGGTTCCATCCCGATGATGGGAATCTTGTATTGGTGGCGCAGTTCCCGCACGGCCACGCTGGTAGCGGTATTGCAGGCGACAACGATAGCCTTGACATCTTTGGTCATGAGAAAAGAAAAGGCGTCGCTGACGTACTGGAATACCTGTTCCGTCGTCTTCGTCCCATAGGGTACATTATCTTCATCGGCGAAAAAAATAAATTGTTCATGAGGGAGTACTTTCATGGCATGATGGAGGACGCTGAGCCCGCCGATGCCGGAGTCGAAAAAAGCAATTTTCATATAAAAGACCTCGGATTTCATGGAAATTATACTGTATCAGCGTATATATTATAGCACGGGCCGGGGCCGGGAGAAATAATTTTACTTGCAAATTTCGCATATCCTAGTCTTTATTTTCATAGGTAAAAACTGGCGGTGGGAAGATTTTTCCTGATATAATGGAACTAGGAAGGCCGTATGATAAATGGCAGTTCACATATATTTAGAAAAAGAGAGGTACTACCATGTTTAGAAAAAGTACGATTCACGACCTTCAAGGCGTTTATGAGCTCATCTGCCAGCTCGTCCGGCGGGAACTGGACAGGGACATGTTTGCCCGGGTTTATGCAGAACAGATGGAAAATGATGATTATTACTGCCTCGTTGCAGAAAAGGACGGGAAACTGTATGCCGTATTGAATCTGCGGTTTGACAGGCAATTGCATCACTGCGGAAACTGTGCGGAAATCGTGGAATTTTTTGTCAGTGAAGACGCGCGCAGTCAGGGCACTGGCGCCCAGATGGTGCGTCTGGCCGAAGAAGAAGCAGTAAAGCGGCAGTGCGTCCTCATAGAGGTGACCAGCAATAAGGCCCGCGTTCATGCCCACCGCTTTTATATGCGCGAAGGGATGGAGCAGACTCACGCAAAATTTGTCCGGGAATTTTAAATACGAAAAAAGAAGCAGCAGATGCAGGGAGATTTTCCCCATATCTGCTGCTTTTTTGTTGCTATACAATGGTTGAGACATTTATGCCAGTACCTTCCGGGCGGCAGCGGCGATATCGTCTGCGGTGAGACCGTATTTTTTCAGCAGGTCTTCGGAAGAACCGGATTCACCGAATGTATCCTGTACGCCGATGAATTCCTGACGGACGGGATAGCGGCGGACGAGTGTTTCTGCCACGGCGGAACCGAGACCGCCGAGTACGGTGCCTTCTTCTGCCGTGACCATGTGTCCGGTCTTACGGGCGGCATATTCGATGAGATCGGCATCAATAGGCTTGATGGTCGGCATATTGATGACCATGGCTTCCAATCCCTCCTGACGCAGCTGATCGGCGGCAGCAAGAGCAGCTGCTGTCATGCGCCCTGTCCCTATGAGGGCCACGTCAATGCCGTCCCGGAGAATCTGTCCCTTGCCCCATTGGAAGGTGCTTCCGGCCGGATGGATATCGGGGACGGTATCTTTGCCGAGGCGGATGTATACCGGGCCTTTATGGGCGACGGCGGCCTTGACGGCTTCTTCCGTTTCCCAGCCGTCCGATGGGACGATGACCGAAAGATTGGGCAGGCTGCGCATGAGAGCGATGTCTTCGATGGCCTGATGGGTGGCACCGTCACTGCCGATGGTCAGGCCGCCGTGACTGACGATGATTTTTACATTGAGATTGGGCAGGCAGATGGAATTGCGGGTGATTTCCAGTCCCCGTTCGGTAAACAGTGCATACGATCCGGCCAGGGGGATTTTTCCGACGGCAGCCAGACCGGCGGCGGTACCCATCAGGTCCTGTTCGGAAATACCGACATTGAAAAAACGTTCCGGAGCCTTGTTCTTAAATTTTTCTGCCCGCGTCGAAGAGGCGATATCCGCATCAACGACGACGACATCGGGATTTTTATAGATTTCCGTTTCCAGGACATGACCGTAGGCGTCCCGTGTAGACATAGCCATTATGATTCACCTTCCAATTCTTCCAGTGCCTTTTTCGTTTCGGCGGCATCGAGTGTTTTATTGTGCCAGGCGGCCTTGTTTTCCATGAAATCGACGCCTTTGCCCTTGATGGTTTCGGCGATGATGGCCGTCGGCATGCCTTTCGTTTCTTCCGATTCTTTCAGGGCTGCCCGGATTTCGTCAAAGTTATGACCGTTGATAGTAATCGTATGCCAGTGGAAATCGCGGAATTTATCGGCAATAGGCATGATATTCATGACCTCTTCCGACGCACCGCTGAGCTGCAATTTATTGTGGTCGATGATGAGCGTCAGGTTATCCAGCTTAAAATGGGCACTGGTCATGGCCGCTTCCCAGATGATGCCTTCTTCGATTTCCCCGTCGCCGCAGATGACGTACGTGCGCCAGTCTGCGTGGTCAAGACGGGCTCCCAGAGCCATGCCGTTGCCGGCGGACAGGCCCTGACCCAGCGAGCCGGTAGACATATCAATGCCCGGCGTGCGGTTCATATCGGGCACGCCCTGGAGCATGGCGCCGCATTTCCTGAGATTCCACAATTCGTCTTCGGGAAAGAAACCGTGCATCATGAGCGTCGCATAGAGAGCCGGTGCAGCATGGCCTTTGGACAGGATGAGCCGGTCACGGCCGGGCCAGTGAGGTTCTCCGGGCCGCACATGCATATATTCCCCATACAACACCTGCAGGATTTCCACAATGGAAAGAGAGCCGCCGGGATGGCCTGCGCCGGCAGCAGCCAGCATCTTGACGACATATTCACGCACAGCCGTAGACCGCCGTGCGAGTTCTTCATTTGTCATAGAATCATCTCCAGTCAACAATAGTATCACCTATATGTACAGCATAGTACTTTTTGCCATAGGCGTAAAGGGTGGAAGATAGTTTGTTTCTTTTGTTAACGCGAATGGTTTGTGTGATGGTGATATTACACTCTAAAAAACTCCCTTTCAGGCAGTTCAGGATGTTCGTATTTCCTGTCTGCTTGAAAGGGAGTTTGTGTTTGTCTGGCGTTACCGTTTCTTGCCGGTTCCTGCGGGAGTTTCCGCCTATTCAACTGTTCCAGTCCCTGGGCCGGGGACAGATTCCGCACGCCTTCCCAGACGGCCATCAGGTCATCCCGTTCCTCTCCGAATAGGATATAGCTGCTGCTCCTCTTCCTCCTTACGGCTGTAAATCATCTTTCGATTCATCGCCCCTGGGAACGTGCTGATCATGACCCCGAAGGGCAGCATCATCAACAGGAATATGGACTTGAAACCTCAGAAATCCGTACGTATTCTATCCTTATTATCATCTTACTAAATATAAAGAATAAATACACTGTAATAAATTACAGGTATAGGTCATAGAATCAGAATTTTTCCAACAAATGCAGGAGTTTTTTGGTTGTCATGACAGATAAACTGTTAAATCATGTCATCTGTCATGACAGATTCATAAAAGTTTATACAACCGTCTAAAACGCTTTTGTAATTGCAAAATACACATGAATATACTGTAACAAATTACAGTGTGCACTTTTTTCCCCTTTGCTATAATGAGCACAAGAAAGGCGTTCGAACGATTTGAGATTACATGATATTCTCAATTAAAAGAAAGGAAGTGGAGCATATGAATAGAATTTATAAAGTTATTTGGAGTAAAACGAGAAATTGTTATGTGGTCGCTTCTGAATTGGTCCATGGCAATACGAAAGCGACGAGTACAGGCCTGATTGCCAGGCGGGCGGCCTTGGCAGCTGTCGCAGCGCTGCTGCTCCTGCCTGCTGGCAGCGATGTTTTTGCAGCTGGTACCGGAACAACTAATTCAAGTTTTCCCGGATACAACAAGATTACGGTTATCACCGGTAATCAGACCGATGCTGATGCCATCAATACAGTCAAGAATGCCCAAATCAGTGTAAGCAGTGGTACGACGACGGTCAACGGTGTACAGATGAATAACGGCGATGTCAGTGCCAATGATATCACAGCTAAAGATATCAACGCTAAAGATATTACAGCTACTGGCGATATCAGTGCCAAAGATGTAACGGCTACCGGTGATGTTAGTGCTAAAGATATTACTGCTTCCGGTACGATTCATGCAGACGGTGTGATGACCAGTACCGGCCTCAATACTCAGGGTGGTGCTATCAGTGGTGGTGCTATCACTGGTACTAGCCTCAATACTCAGGGTGGTGCTATCAGTGGTGGTGCTATCACTGGTACTAGCCTCAATACTCAGGGCGGTAACATCAGTGGTGGTGCTATTACTGGCACGAGCCTCAATGCTGGAGCTGGTGCCGTAACAGCTGGCAGCGGCAGCTTTGCAGGAAACGTATCGGCTGGCAGTCTCGATGTGACCAATAAGATTAACAGCGGTTCTCTGGAAGTAACGGGTGATGCCAAAATTGGCGGCACTCTGGATGTCAAGGAATTCAATGCAGATAAACTGCAAAGTAAAGTTGATGCAAACAACTTTACGACCATCGAAGGCGGCAGCGTCCATTCCAAAAACTTCGACGCTGGCCCGGAACAACTGACTTCAGAATCGACGTTTGATAAAAATGGGCGCACAGAATATGCCAGAGATGACGATTCTATTGCAACGACGACGACCTCCGCTGATGGAATTACACAGGACATCAGAGATGTAGGGGATTATCCGCAAAAGATGGCTGATCGCGAATTGAAACAGACGCCAGACGGATATATGATAACCGATGAAGTGAAGGATACAGAAAATAGTTCAACAATCAACCAGAAGGCTGATCAGATTTATCAGGGCGTCACAACCGCAGATGGTATGACCGCTATAGGTCAGAGCGGCAGGAACATTACTACCACGGCAACGGATGGAACAAACACTACTACGACGACCCAGGATGCCATCAACATTACTAACGAGGCTAAAACTGGAACAATCACCAACGATGCCAAAGATATTGCCAACATTGCTTCGGAAGATATGACCAATGACATTGGCAGGAATCTGACGACTACTGTTGGTGGTGAAATGAAGACTACCGTAACTGGCGATGTGACGGAAGACT
>NZ_DGRS01000048.1:0-39922 GCF_002391155.1 Megasphaera sp. UBA4382
ACTAGCTTATGCTAGTGCTTTTTTTGTGTGGTTAGTGATTAGTGGGAAGTGAAGAAAACAGGACACCAGTCCAATACGGCTGGTGTCCTGTTCATTAGATGGCTGCCTGCGAACTGCGGCCTGCGTTCTGTGGCTGCTGCCCTTTCCGGCCTGCAAACGGCGCTCTTTTCTCTTGAAAATACAAGAGGACTGAAAAAGTGGACCGGATATGTCTAAATACAATAACATCAATTCTCATAAAATATTATGCGAAAGATACTTTATATTGTATAATATAACTGTAAAAATACTGAATATATGGTGCTCATGGGTGTTGTATCTACCGATAAAGGAGGCTTTATTATGAAAGATATTCGCATTGAAAAAGTTATTGGCCGGGAAATCCTTGATTCACGGGGAAATCCTACCGTGCAGGCCGATGTGTGGTTGTCCGACGGAACCCTTGGCCGCAGTGCTGCTCCCAGCGGTGCCTCGACGGGACAGTTTGAAGCATTGGAATTGCGTGACGGCGATGCACAGCGCTTTGGCGGCAAAGGCGTTACCCAGGCCGTTAGTCACGTCAATACGGTATTGCAGGATGTTCTGAGAGGTCAGAATCCTTTTGATACGTATGGCATTGACAGCCTGATGATTCACGCCGATGGCACGCCTGATAAGTCACGCCTCGGCGCCAATGCCATTTTAGCTGTATCGCTGGCCTGCGCCCATGCAGCTGCTGCGTCCCTGGGGATTCCCCTTTATCGTTTCCTCGGCGGCGTCAATGGCAATTATCTGCCTGTACCGATGATGAACATTCTAAATGGCGGTGCCCATGCAGCCAATACGGTTGACGTCCAGGAATTTATGATCATGCCGGCAGGAGCTTCTTCGTTCCGGGAAGGTCTGCGCTGGTGCGCTGAGGTTTATCATTCTCTGGCAGGTCTTCTGCAGGCCAGAGGATTGGCTACTTCTGTTGGCGACGAAGGCGGCTTTGCTCCGGATCTGGCCAGCGATGAAGAGGCTATCCGGTATATCATTCAGGCCATTGAAAAAGCTGGTTATGAACCGGGTAAAGATTTCGTCCTTGCTCTTGATGCCGCTGCCAGCGAATGGAAAGGGCCGAAACCGGGCGTTTACGTCCTGCCCAAGAGCGGTCAGTCCTTTACGACAGATGAACTCATTGCACACTGGCAGAAGCTTTCCCAGGCTTATCCCATTTACTCCATCGAAGATGGTTTGGATGAAGAAGACTGGGATGGCTGGTCCGCTTTGACAAAGGCCCTGGGACAGCGCGTACAGCTCGTTGGTGACGACTTATTCGTTACCAATACAAAACGTCTGGCCAAAGGGATTGCCCAGGGTTGCGGCAATGCCATCCTCATCAAGCTCAATCAGATTGGATCTGTATCGGAAACGTTGGAAGCCATCAAAATGGCACACCGCGCTGGTTATCGGGCCATCGTTTCCCATCGTTCCGGTGAAACAGAAGATACATCTATTGCTGATTTGGCCGTCGCTCTGAATACGGCACAGATCAAGAGCGGCGCACCAAACCGTAGCGAACGTGTGGCGAAATACAACCGTTTGCTTCAGATTGAAGATGAATTGCGTGGCCAGGGAATCTATCCCGGCTTCCAGGCATTTGGCATCCAGCGCTGAGTGCAATGCTCTTGTCCCTGCATACAGACTTTATGTAAAATTAGAGGCTGATATAGGAAAATATCCGTCTTCAGGAGCGTAAACAACGGGAGACTGCTAAAACTTACAGTATAAAAGGCACCAGCCAAAGTGAGCTGGTGCCTTTTAAGTTTGATGTTTGACGAAACGGCCTGCCGCCTGCGAATGCGGCCTGCTGTTTTTCCTGGCCCGCGGCCTGCGGCTTTTTCCCTACTTCAGTGTCAGGAGAAGCGCCATTTTAAAGTTGTCATCTGCCTGTACGGCGTGACGGGCCCCGGCGGCGAATTTGATGGTCTCTCCCTTATGGATTGTCAGAGGCGTACCTTCATACGTGATGGTAGCTGTGCCGTCTAATGCAAATACCAGAGCTTCGCCTGGTGCGGCATGTTCCGAAAGGCCCGTGCCAGCAGCCAGACTCATGACGACGAATTTTAATTTTGGATCGGAAATGATATCCATATTGATGATTTTTCCATCCTGGTAAGGAACGAGATTAGCGAGCTGAAATACGTTTCCTTCTTTGATGATGTCGTTCATAGTCGATTCCTCCTGTAATGTCAATTCACTATAAATAGTATCGATCTCGGCCTTCATGCCAACGGGAATATGACGCGGTGTCAGAATGCTGTCGCCGGCCTGTAGTATCTGTAAGATGCCGTCTGGAGTGTATATGGTCAGCGTTCCAGCCAGTACGTACAGCCATTTGGGATAGGCATAGCTTTCGGCACTGATATCGGTGTGAGCGGCCATAGAAAAATAGGAAAAGGTATATCCGTTTTTTTGAAATTCCTGACTGGAAATAGTGCAGCCGGGAACGGGCTGATTGTCCCGGGCAATAGAAAAAATTTTCCCTGCAGATTCTTTCATAGTCTCACCTCTTTAGCAAATTAATTCTATACATAGTATACGTAATTTTATATGATGTATCCGTTGCATTTCTAACGAAATTATATTTCTTTCTCATTCGTCTTAAATATTAATTTATAACAAAAAAATATGAATGATATTTTTTCACGATTCATTTCTATACGTTTTAAAGGGCCTCTGTTAATGTGTTATAATAAAAATTGTACGATTATCACAAAACAATATATTATATTTATCGAGTTATTACTATTTTTTATTTCAAAACGGTGGTAATTCTTTTATAAGAGATACGTAGAATTATTTTGAACTAGGTGGTATATCATGAATAAAATCTTTAAAGTCATTTGGAGCAAGGCACGCTCGGCATGGGTTGTCGTATCGGAAATCGCAAAAAATCACGGATCAAAAGATGGGGTAGTTCATGACAGACGCAACCGCTATATCTGGCTGGCAAGGGCCATAACACTGACACTGGTGCTGGGGAGTACAGCCGTAGTTCCTGCCTATGCGGCTGCCGGAGAGAAAGTTCAATATGACGGTGTGACTATTGGAGATTATCCTCACACTCAGGGGGATTTATTTGTTTATGGGACCAGTAAATTTTATGGAACTGTTCTATTCAATGATGGAGAATTCGCTTATGACAGCCAGAAGCACGGCTTCAGTTTCGGCAAGGAACAATGGAATAGCAAGCTATACAATTACTCCATTGCCATCGGTGATACGGGGGAAGGCAGTGACTACAGCATTGTTTTAGGGCGTAATGCTTCTGGTAAAGGGACCTATGATGTAGCCATCGGTGATACGGCCTATGCGGAAAAAGCCAACTCCGTTGCCATCGGGAAGAGTGCGTCTGCCCAAGGGACATCTTCCATAGCCTTGGGTGAATCGGCACAGGCCACGGCAGAAGATGGTATTTCCATCGGCCATTCTTCTGAATCCACCATGGCAGGAGCTCTCGCTTTGGGGAAAGAGGCCAAAGCTCATGGGGCTGATGCCGTGGCCATCGGGACCGGGGCCCAGGCGAACAATAATCCCTATGGGATTGCCATTGGGAAAAATGCGATTGTGAATAATCAGGGTTCTATTGCTATTGGGCAGGACAGCTCTTCGGACCATCCCTACGGGATTGCCATCGGAGGCAATAACGTGGGAGAAAAGGGTGCCAATGCCAATGGGACCTATTCCATCGCTTTGGGGGCAGATTCTCTTGTCAACGGAGCAGAAGCCGGCACAGCCATCGGTTATGGAGCGAAAGTAGATGACTCTGATTCGAAAGACGGGGTAGCACTTGGTGCATACTCCGTTTCTAATTGGGCAACTAAAGCCGGTATCCAGGGCTATTTGCCCTGGGAAGGCTCCAATGGGGGGAATGTCCAGAACAGCACCTTCCAGAGTGCTATTTCTTCTCCAATTTGGAAATCCACTACGGCAGGGGTTTCTATCGGGGACACTTCCAATGGGGACAAATCCAAATGGATTACTCGTCAATTAACTGGGCTGGCTGCCGGGACCAATGATTATGATGCCGTCAACGTGGCCCAGCTGAAAGCTTCTATGACTCAGCTTTCTTCGGCGGATGGCACGGTGAAAATCACCCCCATATACAATGATGATGGCTCCCGGACCTTTGACCTGAGCACCAGTGGCGGTTCTGGCTCTGGCAGTGGCGGCCATTTTGTCAGCGTTACGAAGAACAATGCCTCGGACAGTGATGACAGTCTGAAAAATGCCGGCAACTACAACAACGATGGGGCTACAGGGACCCAGTCTACCGCTGTAGGGGTCAATGCACAGGCCAAGACCCAGGGGACGGCCCTGGGCAATGGAGCCAATGCCTCCAATACGGGGGCGACGGCTATCGGTACCGGTTCCGTGGCTAATGGCACCAGCAGTGTAGCTCTGGGCCAGAATGCCAGCGCCCAAAATGATAATGCCGTAGCCATCGGCCATGGTTCCGGGGCGTATGCCAATTCCGTGGCCATCGGCGGGAATGCCAGATCTACGGCGGAACGGTCCGTCCATATCGGGGCCATGACTGATTCCAATACTACCACCGGCAGTGCTTCTGTGAGCATCGGGGCCGATGCCCAGGCTACGGCCAGCGGGTCTGCTTCTTTTGGCACCGGCGCAGTGGCTAGCGGCACCGATTCCCTGGCCCTGGGCCAGAACAGCAGCAGTACGGGCAATGGCAGTATAGCCATCGGTTATCAGACCAAAGTTACGAGCAATAAGGAACATGCCACTGCCGTAGGTACATCGGCCGAAGTCAATGCCACGGAAGGTACGGTCCTGGGCTATAACGCAAAGGTTAACGGAGATAAAGGCGTAGCCCTGGGCAGCGGCGCTTATGTGGCTGCAGAAAACGGCAATAAGACCAGTGTCGCTTTAGGTGCCGGTTCTCAAGTGAATAATGGGGATACCGTAGGTACGTCTTCTCTGTCTATCAAGGATACCTATGGGGAAACATCCGATTCCACTACGTATAATTTTGCTGGTACGAATCCTACTGGGACCATCAGTGTAGGTTCTGGCAGCGGTTCGTCGGAACAGACCCGGACCATCACCCATGTGGCAGCAGGACGGGTGAGCAGCACTTCCACGGACGCCATTAATGGCAGCCAGCTCTATGGGGTGACCCAGTCCATCGAAAAAGTGGAACAGAACGTAGCCAAGACGGCCACCCGCTATTACAGCGTCAATGCCACCGATACGGGCACGGGCAGCAATTACCTGAACGATGGGGCCCACGGGAACAATTCTCTGGCAGCGGGGAATAAGGCCCAAGCTTATGGAGTGGGCTCCCTGGCTATCGGCTATTCTTCTTTAGCAGGAAGTGCATCGAATGATGATACGCTCTTTAGTTCCATGGCCATAGGTCCCTACGCCAAAGCGCAGGGAACGGGGGCCATTGCCTTTGGCAACAGCTCCAATTCCTCTGGTTTTGGCGGCGTGGCTTTGGGCGGCGGTGCTACTGTCTCTAGTTATGGCGGTGTAGCTCTGGGTGGCACTTCCAGTACTACTGCCACCGGCGGCGTGGCCTTAGGGACAGGATCCCAGGCCAGTACAGCTGCTGGCCTGGCAGGATATCTCAGTGGCAAAAAAAAGGCGGAACAAGCTGATTCCGTATGGACTTCTACCATAGGAGCTGTTTCCCTGGGAGGGGGAAAGTTTAAGACAGATTCTGGGGAGAAAATATACACCCGGCAGATCACCAACCTGGCTGCCGGCACCAACGATACAGACGCCGTGAATGTGGCCCAGTTGAAAGCCGTGGAACAGGAAGGGCTTTCCCTTACGGGCAATGACAACCAGAAAGTCACCCAGTCCCTGGGCGGCAATTTCAACATCACAGGCGGTCTCACCGGGGATGCCCTGAAAGACGGGGCAGCCAGTACCGCCAACCTAGGTGTGAGGAAAAATGCCAAAGGAGATGGCCTGGAAGTGGTCATGACCACTACGCCTTCCTTTGATTCTGTGACGGCCCAAAACAGCATTACCGTAAAGAATGCTTCTACGGCAGACGGGACTTCGGATATTTCCCTGAACGGTAATGGCCTTTTCATGGGCAGCAAGAAGATCACCGGCCTGGCCGACGGGTCGGACACTACAGATGCAGTGAATTTCGGTCAGTTGAGTGCCGTTTCCAGCGATCTGTCCGCCTTTGAAAATAAAACCATCCAGGTGGGAGGCAATGTCGGCGGTACCATTTCCCGGAAACTGGGAGAAAACCCCATCCTGATCCAAGGCGCGGGTACGAAAGACAATGTGAAGTACTCCGGCACCAACCTGAAAACTTACGTGGACCAGGACGGCGTACTCCAGATTCTGCTGGATAAAGAGCTGTTGGAAGACCGGATCGATGTGGGTTCGGCCCTGGCCAATCCTACGGACAGCCGGGTGAACCATCCCGTGGTCCTGGGAACGGACAATACCGATGCCACCATCGGCTATGTGGGCATCAACGGCAGAAGTGGGACTTCGGCCGTGATTACATCTTATGCCGGATCTCCCATCCCGGACAGTGATTTTAACTATACCGACAGCGAAGGAAAATCCAGGATGACCCGCCTGGAATATACGGATCAGGCCGGCCATACCCATCATCTGGCAACCCTTACCGATGGATTGACCTTTGGCGGGGATAATTCCCAGGTGCAGATCGACAGTGAATCCGGAACCGTGACGGGGACCAATGTCATTTCCCGGAAACTGCGGGCTAAAGAGTATGGAAAAGACACCACCACCAATTACCTCCAGATCAAAGGCGGGGCTGATGCGGCCAAACTCAGTGACGGCAATATCGGGGTCCAGGCTAGCAATGATGATGGCTCCCTGACGGTCAAACTGAGCCAGGAACTGACGGGCCTGACCAGCGCCCAGTTCGGGACCACCACCATCGATGGCAGTGGACTGAAACTGGGGAATACGGGAATTTCCCTCACTGCCAGCGGACTGGACAATGGGGGCAAGAAAATCTCAAATGTAGCAGCCGGTACCATTTCCAGCACGTCCACGGACGCCATCATCGGCAGCCAGCTGACGAATATCCTGAACGCGGATGGATCCGCCAAGGGGATTTCCTTCGGAGCTGAAAGTGCGGCAGGCTCCCATACCAACCCTACCAGTGTGGCCATCGGCGGCACGATGACCCTGAAGGGGGCCGGCGGTGACACGAGTCACAAGAATCTGAGCACCCAGGTCACCGATAAAGGTGAATTGACCGTGACCCTGGCCCCGGAAATCCAGGAAAACAAGATTTATGTAGGGACCCAGATTCCCCAAGAAAGCAGTCCTACGGGGAGGGTGAACTATCCAATCATCCTGGGCGAAAACACCGTGGGGACGGATACTTATGGCTATGTGGGTATCAAGGGGAAGAATAAATCCCAGCTCTACCTGACGGCCGATCAGGATGCCAGCGGCAACACCCGCCTGGACTATCTGGATGGCAGCGGAAATGCCCATCTGGTGGCCCTGACCAGTGACGGCTATACTTTTGCCGGGGATACGGGCACGGCGAACACCCTGGCCCTGAACAGTACCCTGAGCATCACCGGGGGAATTACCGATAAGGGAAAACTGACCACGAATAACATCGGCGTGGTCTCCAGCGGCGACGGCGGCCTGACAGTCCAGCTGGCCAAGAGCCTGACGGGCCTGACCGATGCCACTTTCAACAGCGGAGCCGCCCAGACGAAGATCGATGCCAGCGGGGTGACAGCCCCCGCTTATCAAGTAGGCACAATGACCTATATCAACAGTAATGGGCTCCATGCGAATAACCAGAAAGTGACGGCTGTCCAGGCCGGGGCGCTCAGTGCGGACAGCA
Organism: Megasphaera sp. UBA4382; assembly: GCF_002391155.1. Lineage (NCBI taxonomy): Bacteria > Bacillati > Bacillota > Negativicutes > Veillonellales > Veillonellaceae > Megasphaera > Megasphaera sp. UBA4382. Next base: position 7,856 of record NZ_DGRS01000048.1, read on the forward strand.
CCGACGGGGTGAACGGCAGCCAGCTTTTTGCCACCAACCAGAATGTCAGCACCAATACGGCCAATATCAGCAATCTGACTACCCGTCTGGATGGCGCCGGAATGACCTTTGCCGGGGACAGCGGCACGCCGGTGACCAAAAAGCTCAACGAGACATTGACCCTCACTGGGGGAGAAACCAGTGTCGATAACCTGACCCAGCTCAGTGACAAGAACATCGGCCTGGTGGCAGATGGTAATGGAAAGCTGGAAGTCCGGCTGGCTAAAGATCTCACCGGCCTGACCGGTGCTTCCTTCAGCAATGGGAACTTTACCACCCAGCTCACTGGGAATGGACTGACCATCACTCCTACGACCGGTGGGAACGCCGTGACTCTGACTGCCCAGAATCTTGACCTGGGTAACCGGCAGCTCCACGGGGTACAGGCGGGAGAGGTCTCTGCCACTTCTACTGATGCCGTGAACGGCAGCCAGCTCCATGGGGTGAAAGAAACTGCGGAAAACGCCCAGACGGAAGCCAAGAAACATTCCACCGTCAGCGGATCCGGGAATGTGGACGTGACACCTTCGGACAATACGGACGGTTCCAAGAACTACACCGTGAGCCTAAAAGATACGGTGACCCTGGGCAGTAACGGAACGGCCATCACTTTAGATGGAAAGAACGGGACTGCTTCCTTTGGCTCCGGGACAAATGCTGTGACTGTGGATGGAACAAGCGGTTCCATTGCTGGGGCTTCTCTTAGCATCAGCGGTAATGTCTTGGCCGGGAGCGTGGCTGTGGGAAATATTCGTCTGAACAGTACGGACGATGCGGCCAGCCATATTACCGCCGACACCATCACCGGCCTTTCTAATATAAGCTATACCAGCACCACCCAGCTGGTGGACGACCGGGCTGCTACCGAAGGGGAACTGAGCGACGTAATCGGGAGCATCCAGAACGGAACTATCGTCAAGGGCCTTTTGACCACCGTGAAGGAAGGCTCCAACATCAGCGTGGTGGCTGATGACAAAACGGATTCCTCCAAAACCCAGTACACCATCGGCCTGAGCCCTGTGCTCACCGGGCTCACCAGCGCCCAATTCACCAACGGCAAGACCGGGACGGAGGCCCGGTCGGCTGTACTTTCTTCGGATGGAATCAGCCTGGGCAGTGAAGATACATCCGCCCAGTTCAGCCGGACCAAGGTCAGTGCCGGGAACCAGCAGATCCAGCATGTGGCCAGCGGACTGACTGGTACAACCTATACGGATGCAGCTGACAACAATGCAGCCACCGTGGGAGATTTGAAGGCCCAGAGTAAGTCTCTGACAGATACGGGGATCGTTTTTGCCGGGAATACGGGCAAGGGAACCCTGGCCCTGGGGAATACAGCCAAGATCCAGGGGGCCGATCTGGCAGATGGGACCACCCTGACAGAGGACTATACCACCGCCAACCTGACTACGGCGACGGTAAAAGCCGCGGACGGGACGGTGACTACGACCCTTTACGGGAAAAAGGATATGGCAGGCCGGTCCCTCTCTTTGGGGACCCAGGATGCTGCCGGGGCCATTGCCAATCCAGCAGCTGTATTGAAGGCCCAGACAGCCAGCAGCACCGAGGATACCCAGACCGGCCATCTGCTCCTGAAAGGGACCAGGCCGGCGGATACGGTGACGGCCGCTGCCCAGACCAGTGCGGACATCTACGTCCAGGACGGCAGTGATGAACTGAAGCCGGCGGACAGCAAAAAAATGACCCGCGTGACTTATACCGATGAAAGCACCGGCATCCATGAACTGGCCACCATGGAAGACGGGCTGAAGTTCCAGGGGGATAAGGGAAATACGTCGGCTGTTTTGCTGAACAACACACTGACCGTGACCGGCGGGGCAGATACGGCCAAGCTGACTACAGGAAATATCGGAGTGACCAGTGACGGGGACCAGGGCTTGACCATTGCTCTGGCCAAGGAACTGAAAGATCTGACCAGCGTTGACGTGACGGGAGAGAAGTTCGCCACCACCCTTACAGGGGACGGGATGACCATCGCACCTGTCGGGAGCGGTGCTGCGGCCAGTTCCCTGGTAATCAATGCCAGCACAGGCATCAACCTGGGAAACCGGAAGGTCACGGGCCTTACGGCTGGCACCATTGGGGCCGGTTCTACCGATGCGGTGAACGGCAGCCAGCTCCATACGGTCCAGGAGGCGGCCAGCCAGGCCCAGGCGGAAGCCAGGAAACATTCCACCGTCAGCGTGGTAGACAACAACCTGCTACTGACGCCTACCACTGAAAGTGATGACAAAGGGGCCGACTACGCCCTGAAACTGAACAACAAGATCACCCTGGGGACCGGAGACAACCAGGTGGTCCTGGACGGCAGCGATACGGGGATTTCTTCTTTCGGAAAGCAGATCACCCTCAATGGGGCCACTGGGGCAGTTGGGGTTACTTCATTGACGGCCAGCGGTGCGGTCAGTGCTTCCAGTGTGACTGTTGGAGATATCATCCTCCACAGCGTAGCTGACAGCACGGCCAATCCCAACGTTATGAAAGACACCATTACTGGTTTGGGGAATACCACCTATGATGACAAGAATATTGTCAGCAACCGGGCAGCTACAGAAGGTCAGCTCCAAAGCCTGGTTTCCCAGATCAATGCAGGACAGATTTCAGCTGGGTCCACAGTGGTTGCCGGCAGCAGCAACATCTCCATCAGCAGCAGCAAGGATGATACGGGGAAAATCACTACGTATACGGCTTCCCTGACACCTGAACTGACCGGATTGACCAGGGCTGTATTCACCAATGGCAAAACGGGAAAGGAGGAAGAGACGAATACCCTGACAGCTAATGGCCTAACCTTGGGAACCGATGATGGGGCGGCACGCTTTACCCGCAGCGGTATCAGTGCCGGTTCCCAGCAGATCAAAAATCTGGGCAGCGGTATCACCGGTACGGATGGGACAGTTTCCATCTATGACACCACAGTCACCGGCCAGGCGGACTATAACAATGCCGCCAGCATCGGGGACGTGCAAAAACTGGTGCAGGAAAAGGCGGCCGTCGGCACCAACGTGGCCGGCAACAACAGCACCCAGGCCAAACTGGCCCTGGGCGGCACCATTTCCGTCAAAGGGTTCGATGTGGCCCTCTCGTCCACAGAGACCCTGACGGATAAACTGGCTAACGACTATTCTTCTGCTAATGTGACCACCCAGGTCACCGGCAGTGACGGGAATGTGACCACCACCGTGTACCTGAAGAAAGACCTGGTGGGCCGTTCCCTGACTTTGGGGACCATCGGTTCGGACGGGAATGTGGCGGAAAGCGACCGGACTGCCTCTCTGTATCAAGCCCAGTCCCAGGCAAAGGATGATACGGCTCTGACCGGTCATCTGTTCCTGGCGGGAGAAAAACGGACAGGAGCTGCTGAGAATCCCACCGTTACCCATACTTCTGCAGATCTCTTCGTGAAAGATGGTGCGGAAGGAGATAATGCCAAGGGGGACCTGCTGAACCCGGATACTCCGGTCACCCGGATCTACTATAAGGATGAAGGGAACTATACCTATGCCCTGGCTACCATGGACGACGGCTTCTATGCGGCGGGAGATAGTGGCAAAGCGGATATCCTGCTGAATAAGACCTTGAACCTGAAGGGCGGTCTGACAATCGGCAACGGCCAAACGGCGGATGCCCTGCTCACCAGTGGGAACATCGGAGTGGTGGCCGACAGCGGCACGGATACCCTGAACCTGCGCTTGGCCAAGAAGCTCAAGGACCTGACCTCTGCCACCTTTATCGGGGACACTACGTCTCTCACGGTGGACGGCACCGGCCTGAAACTGACGCCCAATGCGGGTTCTTCTGCCAAAGCCCTGACCCTGACTTCGGATCAGATCGATCTGGGCGGGCGGAAACTCCAGAATGTGGGCTCCGGCTCCGTGGCAGAAGGTTCCACGGATGGAGTCAACGGGGACGATGTGTACAAGGTCCAGCAGAAAGCGGAAGCGGCCCAGACGGAAGCGGCCAAACATACCACCGTCTCTGTCAGCGGCGATAATCTGGCTCTCCAGACCACATCGAACGTCAACGGTTCCACCAATTATGAAGTGAAACTGAATGACAAGGTGACCCTGGGGACAGGTGCGGCCAAACAGATTACCCTAGATGGGGTAAATGGGAATGCTTCCATCGGCCAGCAGATTACCCTGGAAGGGGAAACCGGCAAGGTGACGGCTAGTTCCTTCAGCACCACCGGGAATGTGGAGGCCGGTTCTGTCTCTGTGGGCGGCATGACCCTGAACAGTGCGGAAAGCCATCCGGCAGATAAGGATAAGACCCAGTGGGTGGATAAGGACACCCTCACCGGCCTTTCCAATGTGACCTATAAAGCGAATGAAATCCACGAATCCCGGGCAGCCACGGAAGGCCAGCTCCAGGATGTGGTCAGCAAGATCAAGAGCGGGGATATTTCCGGCGGTGCCCTGACTTCTGTCAGCCAGGGTTCTAATATCACCGTTTCCAGCACGCCCAGTGCTGATGGGAAGAAGACCGATTACCAGGTGAGCCTGGCCAAGGATCTTTCCGACCTTTCCAGTGCGTCCTTCACCAACGGGAAGACCGGTAGCGATGCGCAGGCAGCTGTAGTGGATGCCACCGGCCTGTCCTTAGGGCAGGGAGAGGAGGCGGCCCGTTTCACCCGTAGCGGCATCAGCGCTGGCGGCCAACAGGTGACGAAAGTGGGCAGCGGCCTGAAGAAAGTCTCTGATACCTCCTATCTCTATGATGATACGGTGGCAGGCCAGGAAAATTACAACCACGCCGCCAATATCGGAGATGTGCGCACCATGCTCAGCGATGCCCGGGACGTGTTCTCCGGGAACAACGGCACCACCGCTACCCTGACCCTGGGCAAGACGGCTGCCTTCCAGGGATCGGACGTGGCCCTGACGGGCAGCCAGACCCTGGAGGAAGCCCTGGCCGCTGACTACTCGAAAGCCAACCTGACGGCCCGGACTGTGGGGAACAGCGACGGTTCTGTGACTACCAGCCTGTACATGAAGCAGGATATGGTGGGCCGTTCCCTGAGCCTGGGGAATATCGGCGACGATGGGAAGGTAGCCGATCCGTCTGCCCAGCTGTACACCCAGCCTGCCAGCGATACGGACAGTACCCTGACCGGCCACTTGAAGCTGACTGGCAGCAGAGAGTCCCAGGATGGGCAGACCAGTTCTACATCTGCAGACATCTATGTAAAGGATGCCCCGGGGTCTGATCGGACCGACGAAAATCGGGCTGTGACCCGGCTGATGTACCGGGATGGGGTGGACCAGCGGGATCATACTGTGGCCACCCTGGATGACGGATTCTACGTCCAAGGGGATACCAACCAGGGGAACACTCTGAACCTCCCGCTTACCAGCACTCTGAAGATTCAGGGGAACACCACCGCCGGCTCCGGTCTGACGGCCGGGAACATCGGTGTGGTCTCCGATGGGAAAGATACCCTGACGGTCCAACTGGCGGATACCCTGACGGGGCTGAAGAAAATCAGCTTCGCCGGTTCCACCGTCAGCATCGGTCAGGAGGGAATCAATGCGGGGAGTAAACAGATTGTAAACGTTGCCAGTGGATTACCTTCTGGAACGGCTTTAAAAGATGCGTCCGGCACTACCCTGCAGAATGCAGCCAATATTGGAGATGTGAAGAATGCCGCAACGGCCGCTACTACAGAGGTAAGGGCTGGAAGAAATGTATCCATTACAGATAAAGACATCCAGACCGATAAAGATGGGCACAAAATTTATACGATTAATGCCGACTTCCAGGGAGCTGATGTGAGCGGTTCCAATGCAGTGGTCTATGACAGTGATGCCAAGACCCAGGTGACACTGGGGGGCAGCAGTTCTGCCTCGCCGGTCAAACTGACCAACCTGGCAGACGGGGCCATCAGTTCCACTTCTACCGATGCGGTCACGGGCAGACAGCTGAACGAAGTGATCACTTATCGGAACCAGACCATCAATGTGGCTGGGGATACCGGTTCTGCGGTGAAGCTGAACCACGGCAACACCCTGAAGATTGCCGGGGATCCCAATATCAGTACCAGCTCTTCCGGCAGCGATACGGCCAAGGATGGCACGCTGCAGGTTTCCCTGGCTGATAACGTGTACCTGCAGGGGCTCCATATCGGCAGCACCTATCCGGCCCACAGCGATGCCAGTGTGGACAGTGTGGCCCTGACGGCCGATGCGGACAATCAGACGGGCATCCTGACCCTGCGGGGCGATGCTACCCATGTCAGCGATGCCTATCCTCGGGCCCAGGCGGATATTTCCGTCCTCAGCGCTGATCCGGATCAGACCTATGTGGCAGATCCTTTCCTGCAGGAAGTGTACCAGACCAGCAGTTCCGGAAGCATCACGAAGAATCAGCCGGTGCGCCTTGCCTATCGGGATAATTACAACACGGCCCACCAGATCGCTACCTTGGACGACGGCTATGTTTTCTCCGGTGACAACGGGGACAAGAACCTGACGGAAAAGCTGAACGGCACCGTGGCATTGCGCGGCATGGATAACGCACATGCATCCCAGATTACATCGGATACGGCCAACACGTATCTGACGAAGAACAACATCGGCGTGGTGACGAAGCCTAAGGTCCTGAACGAAGACGGCTCTACCCAGGGCGGGGAAGTGGAAATCCGGCTGGCCAAGGAACTGACGGGCCTGACCAGTGCCACCTTCACCAACGACAACGGCGATACGGCGGTGATTGATGCAAAGAACCTGAAGCTGACGCTGAACGCCCAGGCGGAGGGCAAATCGCCTGTGAGCCTGACCAGCAACGGCCTGGACAATGGCAAGAATAAAATCACCAATGTGGCTGCCGGGACCAGCGACACCGATGCGGTGAACTACGGCCAGATCAAGTCCATCATCAATGCCGATGACGGAAATATCAAGGGGCTGACCTTCGCGGCTGGGGACAACACATCGGCTACGGTGCATCTGGGGGATACCCTGAAGATCGCCGGTGCCACAGATCAGGATGGGGCCCAGAATATCCATACTACGGTGAAGGATGGGACGATGACTCTCCAGCTGGACCGGAAAGTCCAGGTGGACGAGCTCCATGTGGGCCAGAAAGGCAGCGATGCCGCTTCTCTGACGGCTGTGAAAATGGATGGAGAGACTGGTTCCATCGGTCAGCTGCATCTGCAAGGGATGGGAAATGCCCAGGCCAATATCATGACCAAGATGGGTACTGCTTCCCTGGCTAGCACCGACGCTACCACCACCCGGCTGACCTACAACAACGGCAATGTGGGCAATGCCCATGAAGTCGCCATCCTGGAAGACGGGCTGCGGTTCACTGGGGACAACTATGTGGCAGCCAGCGGCAGCACGCTGGAACAGAACGTGGTGAAGACCCAGCTGGACCAGACCCTTTCCATTACCGGCGGACAGTCCGATACAGGCGCCCTCACAGCCCTGACGGATAAGAACATCGGGGTAGTGGCGGAAGACGGCGGCCTCAGCGTGCGCCTGTCCAAAGTCCTGGATGGGATGACGGACATCTACATGGGGAACAACCGGGAAAATGCGTCCCATCTGACCAAGACCGGTCTCTATCTGATCCCCAAGAGCAGTACGGAATATGTGGCGAAGTTTACCGCCGATGACGGGATCTCTGCCGGCAGCCAGACCATCAATGATGTGGCAGATGGAGTGAAGGACAGTGATGCGGCTACTGTCGGCCAGCTGAAAAATGTGGAAGCCAAGGCCAACAATGCCACCAAGCTGACCGTGAACCACGGACAGTCGGAGGGCAATCTGACTCTGACGGATACTCTGGATAAGGACGGCATCCATCATACCTATGATGTGGCCCTCAGCGACAAGGTGACCGTAGGCAGTGCCGGCCAATCCATTACCCTGGATGGGACGGCCAACACCATCAATGGCGGCAGCTATGTGCAGTTCGGCGGGCAGACTTCTTCTACCGGCAATGTGATTGCCAATCCGTTGTCCATTGGCTGGCAGTCGGCAGCTCTGCAGGATGTGATCACGGAAGAAGCCAAAGGTTCCCAGACCGGGAATTTCATCGACGGTCTCAGCAATACTAGCTGGAATCCGGTGAATGTGGGTTACAGCCCCAACCGGGCCGCTACGGAAGGCCAGCTGCGGGATTTGGAAAAACAGGTCTGGGAGAATCCCATCACCTTCTTGGGGAACCATGATGCGGACAAGACGGCGGAAGAAAGCCAGGGTATTACGGCTGAATTGGGCTCTAAAGTCCGGATCATCGGCACCGGGACTGGCGAAGCGGGAGATTTCGATGCATCCAACCTCAATGTCATCGCCGGCAAGACGCCGGATGGAAAGAGCGACGCCCTCATCATCCAGATGAAGAAGGCGCCCAGCTTCACCACGGTCCATGCCGGTACTCCTGATGCACAGGGAGTCTATCCTGTGAGTGTGGGACAAGTGACGGTTACCCGGGATGGCAAGACGGAGACCGTGGATGGAGTGGTCATCACCGATGGTCCCATGATCACCAAAGACGGGATCAACAACTACGGGAAACAGATCACCCATATGAAGAGCGGCGGTATTTATAACGAAGAAGATAAGAAATATCATTACGAAAGTGATGAAGTAGGTACTAACGCCGCTACCATTCAGGACGTCAAGAATATTGCCAATGCAGCAGCCCAGTCCGAAGTGGAAGCTAAACGGGTGACCGTCAGCGGTGTCAATGACAATATCACGGTAACGCCTGCGGCAGACAATCCCAACCACTATCAGGTCAAACTCAGTGATACTCTGAAACTGGGACAGGACTCCAAGAGCAACCCGAATATCCTCATTGATGGACAGAATGGAAAAGTGACGGTGGGCAGCGGTTCCACTGGGAACAATTCCGTCATCATCGATGGGAACGGCGGGACGGTGACTATCGGCAACGGCACCAGCGGCCACCAGAAGGTGACCATCAGCGGCAATGATGGCACGATCAGCGGTCTTACCAACAGGACTATCAATGCCCCGGACTTTGCCACCAAGGGACGGGCGGCCACGGAAGAACAGTTGAAACTGGTGGCTGACAATGTAAGTGACCTGAAGAAGAACAATTCCGACTTCCAGCTGGTGGGAGAAAAGGACAAGGAGGGGAACTACACCGGGGACTACAAGGTTTCTGATGACAACAAAGTGAATCTCCATGTCCAGGATCAGATGCATCCGGACCAGGTGAAGGATATCACCATCGACAATGTGGCCAAGGCTTCGGATCTGGGCGATGTTTCCCAGATCAGCGAAGACATCCGGAACAAGGAGAACAACAATGTGGTGGATGCCCTGAACAACCTGAACCAGAAGGTGAAGGATGCAGCCAATGGCAGCTGGGAGAGCCAGATCGACGGGGAAACCGTGAAGAAGGTCAAGGCAGGCGACGTCCAGAACTTCACCAGCGGGGACAACATCGAACTGTCCAACGACAACGGTGCCATCAAGATCGCCACCAAGAAGGATGTATCCTTTGACAAGGTGACCATCGGCAGCGGGGACAGCAAGATGACGCTGGACAAAGATGGCCTCCAGGCTGGCAAGGTCAAAATCTCCAGCAGTGAAATCAACGCCGGCGGTAACCAGATTCATGGCGTGGCCGATGGCAAAGAAAAGGATGATGCGGCCACGGTCGGACAGGTTGCGAAAGTGGCAGATGCCGCAGGAGAAGCCATTAACAGCCTGGGCAATCATCTCAGCCGCCTCGATACGCGCATCAACCGCGTCGGTGCCGGGGCTGCGGCTCTGGCAGCACTTCATCCTGATCCCAACGGCGACGATGCCTGGAGTATTTCTGCCGGCATCGGCAATTACCGCAATTCTACGGCAGCGGCTATCGGTGCCTTCTACCGGCCCAATGACAATACGATTGTCAGCATGGGCGCGACCGTAGGAAATGGCGAAAACATGATCAATGCCGGTGTCACCGTGGGAATCGGCAGTGGTGTCAGCCGCGGACCTGTTTCCAAAGCTGCACTGGTACGGGAAATCTCCACGCTCAAACAGGAAAATCAGGCAAAAGATGCAGAAGTAAAGAACCTGAAGAATCAGGTACAGGAACTGCAGAAACAGAATCAGGATACGCAGGAAAAACTCGATCGTATCATGGAAAAATTAGGTCTGAAATAATGTACCTGATTACAGGGGCTGTCTCTATGGCAGCCTCTGTTTTTTTACCGCAGAAAGTCATCATTTACGTATCCCCACCCTACACAAGCCGCTTATTTTTGCGTATAATATACCTGTTGTTTTGTGCAGGTAAAGGAGGTTTCTCTTGGAAGAAAATATACTGTTTGATATATGGACCATTGCCCAGGTCGTCCTCATCGATCTGGCATTGGGCGGCGATAATTCTATCGTCATTGGCATGGCAGCAAAAAATCTGCCTCATCATTTGCAGAAGAAGGCCATTCTGTACGGAACCGGCGGGGCTATTGTCCTGCGTTTCCTCATGGCTGCTGCCGTTGTCTGGCTGCTGCAGATTCCCTATCTCAAGACCGTCGGTGCTATCCTGCTGGTCCTTATTGGTATTAAGCTCATCGGAGCCGATGATGACGAAAATATTCACGTAGAAGCGAAGGATTCCCTCTTTGCGGCCGTGCGCACTATCATTGCCGCCGACGCCCTCATGAGCCTCGACAACGTGCTGGGAATCGTCGGTGCCACCGGCGGCCACCTGGGGCTTCTGGTGCTGGGCATGATGATTTCCGTTCCTATCATCATCTTTGGCAGCACTATCGTCATCAAAATCATGAACCGTTTTCCCATACTGGTCTATATTGGCGGGGCCATCCTCGGTTGGGCTGCCGGCGGGATGCTGGCAACGGATCCGTACTTTCCCTATGGAAAAGGAAATGAAACGGTGATTCAGGGCATATTGGTTGCTGTTACCCTGGCCGGAGGATTCCTCTGGAAAAAACGGAACGACCGGAAACAGAAAGCCCGTAAGTAAGCCGGCCTTCTGGTTGCGATGGCTCTGGCAGAAGGTATCAGCAAACCTAAAGACATGGCAAAATAATGTAAATATTTCACTTGACTTTTGTTGTGAATATGGTATTATATACAAGTCAGGTGACGGGGCGTAGCGCAGTTTGGTAGCGCGCTTGGTTCGGGACTAAGAGGTCGCAGGTTCGAATCCTGTCGCCCCGACCATATTTACACATTGGGTGTTGATCCCGACAGCACCGTGAAAACTTCATAGAGTGCAACAATGTGTAAGGCATGGAGAGGTGTCCGAGTGGCTGAAGGAGCATGATTGGAAATCATGTGTACGGCTACAGCTGTACCGAGGGTTCAAATCCCTCTCTCTCCGCCAAAGCAATGAAACGGCTCTGTACGATATGTAGCGATACATAAATCGCTTAGTACAGGGCCGTTTTTGTGTTTATAAAAATATTTTCGTATCGCATATTATCACGAAATAAATATAGGTATTCTCTATTTGGGATTTTGTGATATTTTATGATGGATTTGAGAGATGCCGGCTTCGGCAAGTATACTGAATGAGTATGTCACTGGTGTGTTTCGTGTTCCTGTTGTCATCAGGGCACATTTTTTATATGTGTCTCAAACGGATGTAGGACACAAACGTAAAAGAACAGTTTTCCATATCCAGACGGAAAAGATAGTGAATATGGTACAGCGAATAAACATAATGTATTTATATTAGAACGATTGAGTTGTGTTTAAAACATTATGTTTTTTATAATTGCGCTTTATTTTATCGTCTTATAAAATAAATTTAACATTACGAATAATCATGGAATTCTAATAAATATTGTTATATAATATGAAAGCAGAATAAGAAAAATAGATTACAAATTGATAATTTATATTTATTGATTGCTATATACATGATGTTTTGACAACGTATAGGGGGATTTTTTTGTGAGAAGGAGTCACAACAGAAAAATTAGAATCATCATAGCAGCTGCTGTTTTGGGAGCTGCTCAAGCTGTCTGTATACAAGCGGCCATCCCGGCTGGTCTGCCGGAAGGACTGCGGGATACGCCACGCAAAGCTGATGCAGGTATGCTGCAGAATGAATGGCGGGACCGGCAGCGAGCACTGACCATTCCTGAAGCATCGAAAAATATCAAGGTACAGACGCCTGAACAGGGAACATCATCGGCTATTGAGGGAAAAGAGGTCACCCTTCCCGTCCGGGAATTCAAGATTACCGGGCAGGATATCTATCCCGAACAGACGCTGCAGGCACTGCTGGCGGACAATAAGGGAAAAGACCTCACTTTTGCCCAGCTGCAGGGCGGGGCTGATGTACTCACGAAATATTTTCGTGACCATGGCTATCTTGTCGCACGGGCTTATCTGCCGCAACAGCAGATAGACCAGGGGACTGTGACCTATGTCGTGCAAGTGGGACGGCTTGACGGGGTAACTGTTGAAAATCATACGAAAATCAACGACGCAGCCATACAGCGGCAGATTGGGTTCCTGAAAAAGGGTGATTACGTTACCCGGACCGAACTGGAACGGGCCGTCTGGCTCCTGTCGGATCTGGCTGATGCAGACGCCAAGGTAACGCTCAGCCAGGGCAGTGAACCGGGAACGGTTCATGTCCTGCTCGATGTCGATCCATACAAGACAAAACACGGTCTGGCAACGGCTGATAACTATGGCAGCCGCTCCATGGGGTATAACCAGTATGGTGTCAATTATGATTTTACCAATCTGGCCCACGAAGGGGATCATCTGAACACGGGCATCGCTACTTCCGGCCGCAAGATGTTCGACTGGGGTGCCAATTATACGATTCCTGTCCTGACCGATGGCCTGCGCATGACTGTCGGTTACAACGTCATGAGTTATGATCTGGGAGATGAATTTTCCTATCTCGACGGGGTAGGTCAGTCCCGCGTGGCTTCCATCGGATTTGATTATGCCATCCAGCGCAGCCGGCTGCACAATTTTTATGCCGGCATCGGATACGAACACAGCCGTATGAAAGATGAATACCGCCTGTGGGATGCAACCTATGGAGATAAGACGGGGAACGCAGCCGTGTTCTCCCTGTACGGGGACAGCCAGGATAATGAAGGGTTCACGAACTGGCGTGTTGATTATAAATGGGGACACATCACCAACGATGCATTGTATAATTCATCCAATCCTTTTGTTCCGCTTCTGGCCAATAGTCCCCGGACGACCGGTACATATGAAAAAATGCGAGGCTATATCGAACGACATCAGAATATCAACAGCCGCCTGTATCTGCTCCTGACAGCACGGGGCCAATACGCTTTTTCCAACCTGGATTCGTCAGAGCATTTCTATCTCGGCGGGCCGTACGGCGTACGGGCTTATCCGACCAGTGAAGCCTCCGGCGATACGGGATATCTGACACGGGCTGAACTGCGTTGGCAGCTGCCTATCAAGAAGAATGACCAGCAGCTGCAGCTGGCCGCTTATCTGGAACACGGCGGCATCTGGATCAATAAGGACAGCAGTCTGAATCCCGGTGCCAAAAACCACCGCAATCTGCAGGGCATCGGTCTGGGGCTTATCTGGTCCCGTCATGAAGACTGGTTCGTCCGGGCTGATTATGCCTGGAAACTGGGTTCCGAAGAACCGGTCAGCGATACGCGCCATAGCAATGGACAATTCTGGCTCCGCACAGGCGTATATTTCTAAGAATATGTATATATAAGAAAGGAATGAAGCGGATATATATGAGATATAGAAATAGAAACCAATGGAAACATCGGCTGACTGGCATGGTCCTCCTGGCCATGGCGCTGGGTGGCTCTGTACAGGCTATGCCTTCGGGCGGAACCATCCGGTCCGGCAATGGGTCCATTGTAGAACAAGGACAAACGATGACGGTTCAACAGAATAGCAACCGCATGGCTATTGACTGGACGCAGTTTGATATAGCTAAAAATGAAACAGTTCGTTATACACAACCTGATAAGAATGCCGTATCACTGAACCGGGTTACCGGTGGCCAGCAGTCCCTGATCGAAGGGAACCTGAATGCCAATGGACATGTTTTTCTGGTCAACCCTAATGGTGTCGTATTTGGTAAAAATGCCAGTGTCGATGTAGGAGGACTAGTCGCTTCGACGGCCCGTCTCTCTGATGACACGATGAATCGCTTCGGCAGCAGCCAGGATTCCCTGAATCTCGCTGTTGATAATGAAAACAATGCGTCTGTTATCAATGAAGGAATCATCAAGGCCCAGGGCGGTCTGGTCGCTCTTCATGCGTCAAACGTAGAAAACAGTGGTACCATTGTCAGTGATGGCGGTATGGTAGCTCTTACGGCAGCAAAGAATCTGAATCTGTCCAGTGATGCTGATGGCAAACTGAATTTCACTGTCGATGGTACGCTGGCACGGGCACAATCTCTCAACAGCGGTACGCTCAAAGCCGATGGCGGATACGTCGTCATGACGGCTAAAAGTGCCGGCGATGTCCTGAGCACGGTCGTCAACAACAGCGGCACCATTGAAGCTAAGACGCTGCGTAAAAATGAAAAAGGCCAGATCATTCTCGACGGCGGAGACCATGGACAGGTCGATGTTAGTGGAACCTTGGACGCTTCCGGTACGGAAAAAGGCCAGGACGCAGGAAATATCAAAGTCATCGGTGAAAAGACCATCGTCCATGACGGGACAAACCTCCTCGCCCGCGGTGATGTGGACGGCGGCAAAATCGAAACCTCCGGCGACGTGCTGAACCTGGGGGATAATCTCACAATCGATGCAAAAGGCGTCAGCGGCAAGGCAGGGGAATGGCTGCTGGATCCGCTGGACGTAATCATCGCCGACAGTGATCCCACAACGACAAGTAATTATGACAATGCGGAAAAGAAAACCGCCGCGGATTCTGATTTCACCAAGGGCAGTGCTTCCATCGGCTACAACGACCCCGATGCCACCACCGCCAATGCTTCTTCCGTAAACAGTGCTGTAACCTGGATTTCCACTGATATGGTGGAAAAAATGCTGAATGCGGGTACGAATGTGACCATCCAGGCAGCGGCCACTAACGGATCGGCCAATATCATCGTCAAAAATGACATCGATAAGACCGCAGGGGATGATGCCACCTTTACCCTGGATGCAATGCGGAACATCACCGTCAATGGCAATATCACTTCTACGGCGGGTAAGCTGAATGTAGTCCTGAATGCGGACAGCAACGGGGACCAGATCGGTGCCGTAATCATCAATGCCAATATCAATACCAATGGGGGAAATTTCACCTCCGCTTCCGGCGGTACGGTGACATATACCAGTGATAAGGCCAATACCAAAGGGTATGGCAAAGGGACCCTTAGCGGCAAGGCAGATCCTGCGGGCCATACGGTCGGTACCTATTTTGGCCATGTGGACAGCAGCGGTACAGCGGATGGGGCAAAGGATGACCGGATGATCAAGACCAGCGGCGGGAAGATCACCCTTAACGGGGAAATCGCCATCGGCCTCAACGGGGGAACTCTGACCCTGGATTCCGGGGGCGGAGATGTGACGGCCACCGGGATCATCAACTCCGGGAACAGCTATGGGGCCTATGTATACGGGACGGACACTTGGAATACCCTGGTGGAACAGACGGTGGAAAAATACCTGGAAAAAGGTACGGTCCCGGCCTATCATTACCAGGGTGTTAACTATGTGAAAGACACCAGCGGCAACTATGTGAAGAATGCAGACGGGACTTATCAATACACCACAGACGCCCAGAGCTTTAGCAATGGACAGCCCCATTACACCTTCTCTGAAGCCGATACCCAGAATGTCCGCTGGCTGGGAGACGGGAGCTCCACCAGCGTCAGCACAAGTGCGGGGACGGGATATGCTTCCGTCGTCATCACCAAAGGCGAAATGACCTTGGAACAATGGCTGAATTACCAGCTCACCTATAACGCAGCTAACTTTGCCAATCGATATATCAGCCAGAGCAGTGGGGTTAAGGTGGTAACTGCTACAAGTTGCGGTAAGACTACTGCTTCTGTACAAAATTCGGCCGGAAAAACCATGACCACAGCCGATTTAAAAACCTATCTGACCGCGGCTGTTGAAAGCTTCACGAATGGTACGGCCAGCACCGATACCACGTTGAACGGACAGACTCTTTACGCCAATATCAAGGACGACATCAGCCATCTCCTGGCTACCAACTGGTTTGCATCCAAGGAACTGGCCCAGGGAAATACCAAAGGCGGTTCGGCTGCAGGGGATTCCTACCTGGCCACCATTACCACCATCCTGGAAAACTCCCTGACCACGCCTAACGGCCAGCAGATCCTCTGGGCCGGTGGCCGGGGTTCCGGCGTACTGAACAAAAAGGGTTCCAACAGCAGCACCAACGACAAGCTCTATCCTTATTCCTTTTACGGCATGCCCGACGATCCTACCTATCAGGACGGCATGTACTGGGTCACCGGCCCGGAAGGGGAAGCCAATAATGGCAAGGGGACCCAATTCTACAGCAATGCTGGTTCTAACTGGCAGAGCGGGAATTATGGGAAAGCCGTTTATGGGTATGTGAACTGGGATACCTATAAAGACGGGAACAAGACCCGTTCCCAGCCGGACAACAGTGCACCGTTCCTGACCGTAGGGTTTGGCACCACCGGCAAGTGGGACGATGCGGCCATGGGCGGGGATACCACCGTGGGCTTTATCAAGGAGACCAACCTGGCCAATTCCAGCCTGAACATCAAAGCCGGCAGCGGCGCTGTCAGCCTGGAAGGGGATATCGGGAAAGGCAAGGCTCTGGATACGGTGAACATTGAAAGCACCGGGGCCGTGACCATCGGGAATGAAAACAATAAAGCCACAAACTATAAATACGGCACTGTTTATGCGGACCATGGGGTCTACATTTCCGGGGGTACCGTATCGGTAGGCGGGGAAATCCATTCCGGCACCACGGATACCACCGCTTCTGCCAGTGACATCACCACCCGCAGCGATGGATACCAGAACACCGCCTTCCAGTTGGACAGTGTAACCATCAAATCAGCCGGTGACCTTACCGTCCACGGCGTGGAATCCGACGGCTATACAGATAGTGACAGCACCCTGAACGGCGGCAAGATCAGTCTGACTTCCACCGGGAAGACCGGTAAGATCACCCTGGGCGCCGGCGTGGATTACAATGGCAATGCCACAGAGGGCACCCTGGCTGCGGCCAGCACGGCAAAAGGCGCTGTGGTGGTCGATGCCCAGGGCAGCCAGGGCTCTCTGGTGAACAGCACCACCGGTACTTCTGCCATCACCACCGGCACCGGAGGCACCTGGCAGGTCTATGTGAATTCCCCCAGCGACTATGGCACCAGCCTGGGCAGCAATCTGAACAGCAGCACCAATGCCCAGTGGACGGCGAAATCCGGCTCCAACACTACGGTGAATACAAACAGCTCCAAGAACACACTGACGGACTATACTGATACCAGCAGCAACAAGTTCATCTTCCAGGTAACCCCGGTGATCACCATTTCCGGAGGCAGCCAGAAGAAAACCTACGGGGATACCCTTACCGATGACCAACTGCGGGATCTGCTGATCACCTCGGCCACCTATACGGATTCCACCGGCAAGGATGTCGATGTGACCCAGTTCAGCAATTTCAATGAAGCCGATTATCTGACCTACGTGACCAGTTCCGATGGAAACAAAACCGGAACGAATGCTGTGGCTGTTTCCAGTGATGGGGCGGCAGCAGGGGCCACCCGGACCCAGGGGGACGAAGACAAGACAGCTTCTGATGGGAACAGGGCCTTCTATGTATTCAATGTGGAGGAAAATGGGGCCAAGGCGCTGAACGGATATGACCTGAAAACGGTCAATGGGGATATCGAAATCCTCCGGAAGACACTGACCATCAACACCGATGGTACCCAGACTTATGGCAACTCCACGGTGAAGAGCGGGACGCCTTCTTACGACAAAACCCAGCTGGTGAACGGAGATACTCTGACTGATAGCGATATCAAGTATACCATTTCTACTGATGGTACTTATGCTGACAGCAAGGGTGGCAATACCACGGCCCATGTAGGCAAATATGAAGACCAATATCTGACTTCCAGTGCAGAGGTAAAGGCTAGCGATGGCAGCGATGCTTCTGCCAACTATGAGGTCACCGGCAGTGGCACCATCACGGTGAACCCGGCGGATCTCTACCTGACGGTGGGGGATGTGTCTACCACCTATGGGACAGCCTTTGACATGGACAAGTATACCTACACCATTGATACGGCAAAAGGCGGACTGGTGAACGGGGATACCCAGTCTGTACTGGGAGATCAATTCCTCAACTACACCAATACCGGGGCGAAAACTGATACCAGCAACGACAAGGTGAAGACTCAGAATGCCGGGAGTTATGAACTCCAGGGGGCTGCCAGTAAGGAACTCTCTGACTATACCATCCATATCACCAACGGGAAATCTACGGTGGAAAAGGCCAAACTGACCTTGACGGTGGGGAATACG
Organism: Megasphaera sp. UBA4382; assembly: GCF_002391155.1. Taxonomy (NCBI): domain Bacteria; kingdom Bacillati; phylum Bacillota; class Negativicutes; order Veillonellales; family Veillonellaceae; genus Megasphaera; species Megasphaera sp. UBA4382. The sequence goes on from NZ_DGRS01000048.1 coordinate 26,391, forward strand.
GAAACCACCTACGGAACTGCTTTTGATCCCAATACGTACAGCTATACCCTGGAAGGCAATGCCAACGGGGATACGGCAGAGGATGTAGAACACAACAAGATCTCCGTTACATACACCAATGGCGGGGAGAAATCCGATGCGGCCAATGACAAGGTAAAGACCCAGAATGTAGGCAGCTACAATCTGACGGGAACCTTCACGCTCAGCGGGGATACGGCGCAGAACTACGAAATCGGGACCGTGAATGCCGGCAAGGCTGAAGTCACCCCGGCAGAAATCCATCTGAAGCTCAACGATGTATCCACCACCTACGGCACGGATTTCGACACCAGCAAGTACGGCTACGATGCCAGCCAGCTGGCGATGGCCAACGGGGACAGCACGGAAGTGGTGACGAAAACCATTGGCAACGGGGATATCACCTACACCAATACCGGGGACGCTACGGATCCGGACAATGAGAATGTAAAGACCCAAAACGCAGGCACAGGATACAAACTGACCGGGACTACGGAGAAGACACTGCAGAATTATAAGGTGTTCATCGACGGAGCCAGCTCTACCGTGGATAAAGCGGATCTGACACTGACACTGAAAGATGTCTCCACTACGTACGGTACACCTTTTGAAAGCAGCACCTATGGGTACAAAAAGGATGCGGCGGATCTGCAGGGGCTGACCAACGGGGATGCCGCAGCGGCCATCACCGATGTTCTCCAGGACAGCGATTTTACGTATGCAAATGGCGGGGCGAAATCCGATCCCAATAACGAAAATGTCAAGACCCAGAACGCCGGCAGTTACCAGATTACCGGCAGTACCTCCAAACCCCTGGACAACTACAACATCAAAGTGGTGAACCCGGGCACTTCTAAGGTAGAAAAGGCCAAACTGACCTTGAAAGTGGGGGATACGAGCACTACCTATGGGTCAAGTGATTGGACCCCTTATGCCTATACCCTGTCTGGAAATGCCAATGGGGATTCAGAGGACAACGTAAGGAACAATCAAATTGAAGTTTCCTATTCCAATGGCGGAGAAAAGTCTGATCCCAACAATTCCGCTGTCAAGACCCAGAATGCAGGAGACTATGGTCTGACAGGAACGTTTACCCTGAAGGGTGATACGGCCAAGAATTACGAAATTGATGAAGTGAACTCTGACTTGACCGGCAAGGCCACGGTGAAGAAAGCTACTGTGAAGGTGAAGCTCAACGATGTTTCCACCACCTATGGTACAGCTTTTGATACCAGCAAGTATGGTTATGATACCAGCAGTATCGAAGGCCTGACCAACGGGGACGGCTCAGGCGTGGTGACGAGTGCCCTCGATGGGACGTACGGCACGGGCAATATCACCTATACCAATACGGGCGATGCTTCCGCAGAGGAAAAACAGGCCGGCAAGGTGACCAAGACGGTGAACGGCGGGCCATACTACCTGGAAGGGTCTACCAACCAGACACTGGACAACTACAACATCGAGATCGAAAACGGCAATGCCACCATCAACAAAGCCACACTGCATCTGTTCACTGGCGACTATACGGAAGCCTATGGGGATGCCGGGGCAGTTCAGAAGGATCTGGATAGTGCTACTACGGTCAAGGGCGAAAAAAACGGGGACAGCCTGGTTGAATTGACGTCTAAAATCGGTATCACCAACACATCTGGTGCTCTCGTAAGTAAGGACCGGACCAACGATGTAAAGTACAAGACGGATGGCAGCCTGGACAGCTATGGCATTACGACGGACTTCAATAAGTCCCTGGACAACTACGAAGTGGTGCTGGATAAGGCCGGTACGGTTACTCTGACACCGGTAGCCATCAAAGTTACCAACGACATGATTCAGACTTATGGCTCGGATAAGACAACCTTTACGGAATCGTCCAATCCCAATCTGGTGAACGGGGATACTATTTCTACGGTTGGCCTGACTATGACGCCGAAGGCTGGCGGAGCGTATGAAACCAACCGGGCCGGCCGGACTACGGCCGATGCCGGGACGTATTACAATGACATGGAATCTGATGGAGGCGGGATCGTCCATGAAAATGGCAGCGATGCCCGGAAGAACTACCTAGTCACCATCGAAGGGGACATCATCGTAAATAAAGCCCCCCTCCGTATTGATACGGATGACGTATTCACCCAGTACGGTGTAGTACGGACGACCCGGTCCCGCGTTACGGGCCTGACCAACGGGGATCAGCCGGGAGGTCTGAGCTATGATTATGGTGACTATGGTCATGGCTATCTCAATGGCAATACACGGACAAACTGGCCAGGTACATATTCCTTTGGAACATTCCTCAGCGGTCCTGATTTTCTGAAGAACTATTTCGTTTCCGGTGGAGATGCGACATTGCAGATTGTTCAGACCAAACCGGATATTACGAATCAGGATGTCTGGAACCGTGAGGGTGGCCGGCCGCAGCACAAAATAGAAATTTCTATGCCGATTTTCCGTGTTCAGGACAATACAGTCAAACAGTATGGCACCTATGGTGTTTCCCAGGCGGGAGAAACAACGAAGCTTTCGCCGACGGGCATGCGCCTCACGGAACCGGTACAGCCTCAGCTGCACAGCCGTTCCATCAAAACGAACATACAGACAGAAGATGGCAGTGGTATGTTCCGTCTCGATTATGATGGAGTAACCCTGCGGATTTATCCACTTGATGACGGGGCACAATACGTCGTCAAAGCCGGTGATGCAAAGAAAAACGTATCACTTTCTGAAAAGGCAATCCACGCAGCTTTTACAGAAATGGGTCTCGACCTCGTACGGCTCAAAGGTGTATATGTATATTTTGCGGATCCTGTCGTATAGTAGTAATACGAAAACTGCCGCACGAAGCAAATTTGCTTCGTGCGGCAGTTTTTTTATCATAACAGTTATCCTTTGTAAATGAGGTCAATGAGTTTCATCGTGACTTCATAGGATTTTTCCAGACTGGGAAGGGGCAGGAATTCATAACGGGAATGGAAATTCAGGCCGCCTGTAAAGTAGTTTGGCGTGAGGATGCCTTTGGTGGAGATAAAGGAACCATCCGTACCACCGCGCATGGCAATGGGTTTGGGCTGAATCTGCAATTCCTTGAATGCATCGAAAATGTAGTCGATGGCCTTGTGATTGTCATCGGTAATCGCATCGGCAATATTGCCATAGGTATCTTCCATTTCGCAGGTGATGGCAGCCCGAGGTTCCATCTGTTTCAGCTTTTCTACGTTGGCAGCAATACGCCGTTTCTTTTCTTCGTATTTTTCTTTGCTGTGGTCACGGATATTGAGGCTGACAACGGCTTTGGACTGGTTGGATTCTACGGCCTGGCACCATATGTACCCTTCTTTTCCTTCTGTGCATTCCGGCGTTTCGCTGCGGTCAAACATATTGATGAAATCGCAGGCCAGGAGCGTCGGGTTGACCAGATTGCCCTTGGCGCTCATGGGATGGGCGCTGACACCGTGAATGGTAACTGTGGCCGAACCGGCGTTGAATGTTTCGTAGACGATTTCCCCGAGGGCACAGCTGTCTATGGTGTAGGCAAAATCGACAGGGAATTTGGAAAAGTCCATATTCTTCGAGCCGAAGAGACCACATTCTTCGTCGGGGACAAAGGCGACGTAGATATCGCCGTGATACAGGCCCGGATGGGTGGTCAGGGTGTGCAGTGCCGTCATGACGTTGGTGATGGCGGCTTTGTTATCTGCCCCGAGGACGCTGGTGCCATCTGTCGTGATCAGGTCCTGGCCGACGTAGTCGCGTAGTTCCGGATGATCACTGACGGTCATGACGATGTTTTTATCTGCGTTGAGGACGATGTCACTGCCGTCGTAATGTTCGACGAGCTGGGGATGTACGACAGGAGACAGGTCTACATCGACTGTATCCAGATGGGCGCAGAAGCCGACGGCAGGAATCTTGCGGTCGCAACCCGGTTCAGTGTGGGCCGGGAGACGGCCTGTAAGGACGCATTTATCTGACAGAGACAGATCGATGAGCCCCATGTCTTCACATTCTTTCATGAGCGTACGGGCCATATCCCACTGCGATTCCGTGCTGGGAACCTGCGTGCCGCCATTGGGCTTGCTCTGAGACGGAATGCGGACATAGCGGCAAAAACGATGCATCATTTCTTCTTGTAATGGATTCATAGGATAGTTCCTCCTTTACTATATCCCGTTAGAACATCTGGCGGGGATATACATAATCTGCCTGGAAGCCGAGAGGAATATTGAACCACCAGAAGAGGTACAACATGATGGTCAGGGCTACGAGCAGGGCACCGGTATAAGGAAGCATCATACTGCTCAGGGTACCGACGCCGGTTTTTTTGTAATATTTCTGGCAATAAATGATAATCAGGGGATAGAAAGCAAACATCGGTGTGCAGACGTTGACGGCGGAGTCACTGACGCGGAATGCGGCCTGGGTCAGTTCCGGGGCAATGCCGACAGACATGAGCATCGGTACGAAAATCGGCGCCAGAATGGACCATTTTGCCGATGCCGATGTGATGAGCAGATTGAGAAGGGCGACGAAGACGATGACCCCGAAAATCGTAATCTGCGGCGGCAGAGCCAGGGACTTCAGGAATTCCGCACCGGATACGGCGATGAGAGCACCCAGATTGGAAGCACCGAAGGCATACATGAACTGGGCAGCGAAGAAATAGAATACGATAAGCTGTACCAGCGTCTTGGTGATTTCTTCCATGGAATGGGTGAAATCTTTGGAACTTCTGAATTTACCGCTGATGATACCGTATACGATACCCGTGACGGCACAGAGCATAAAGATGATAGCGACGATAGACTGCATGACCGGCGCTTTGAAGCTGGCCAGATTCCCCTGAGGATCACGCCAGATCGAGTCGGCCGGCATGAGACTCAGGAAGAGGCCGGCGAGCATGGCGATGAGGACAAAGGAAGCGATATAGAAAGCGCGGTTTTCTTTGGGGGTAATAGCTGTCATGGCACTTTCCGATACGTCGATGTCGGTGTCGAGAGGACAGGCTTTCCAGCACCATGGTTCTGTGATTTTTTCCGTAATCCACCAGCAGGAGCCGATGACGGCAAAGGTAGAGCCGACGGCATAGAAATAATTGCAGAGAACATTGACTTCATAGGTCGGATCGATAATCTGGGCGGCCATCTGGGTAAAGCCCTGGATGACCGGGTCGATGGCCGACGGCGTGTAGTTGGCCGCAAAGGCACCGGCGATACCGGCAAAAGATGCGGCGACGCCGGAAAGCGGGTGTTTGCCCGATGCATAGAAGAGATAGGCCGCAATAGGGATGATAATCATGTAGCCGCTATCCGGTGCCAGATGGCTGAGCATACCGACGACGATGACAATCGGCGTGAGCAGGAATTTCGGCGTTACCGTCAGGATTTTTTTGAGGCCCGTGTTGATATAGCCGGATCCGTCAGCGATGCCGATACCCAGAGTGGCTACGATAACCATGCCGAGGGGCGGGAAACCAGAGTAATTAGTGACCATCTTGGTCATGAGAGTGACCAGTGACGCCGGGCTGAGCATATTAGTGATGGCAATCTGCTTGCCTGTCGCCGGGTTGACATAATCGAACGTAAAGTACGAAAAAATCATGGAAACGATACAAGTGATGAAGAATGCGGCGATAAATAACATGGTGATATCAGGGATTTTATTACCGATTCGTTCAATCCAGCCGAGGAATCCTCCGACTTTCTGGGGCTGTACGGTTTCAGGGGTTGTGTTAGGCATAGGAATAAGCACTCCTTCTTGTATGTTGGATATCCATAGATGGGGTGCAGCTGCAGTGCTATATATATACGATCGTATTCAGCTTATTCAGTATACCATGTCCTATATAATAAGACAAATGCATGAAGTATAATTATGACAAGTATTATTTTTTAGAATATACTTTTTTATAAATAAATTTAAACGTATAACCTATAGCGTATTTGTTTTAGAAAGAAAATTTTACATGAAATTTACAAAATTTAAAACGTAAAAATGCGATAAAAATTATTTAACAATCGTAAGACTCTATGATCTATTTTTTATAAATAATAACTATAGAATAGCATAGAAAATAAAAATAAAAATCGAAAAATGGGGATGGAAATGAAAAAATGGCGGTTGCCCAACGTTCCCTTTCTTTGGTAGAATAATACAGTTAAGGTGAATGTATTATGCGGACCTGTGAGACGGGAGGAAACAATAGGAAATGAAAAAAGAATTGATTCATTTGCAGGGCGTATCAAAGTCCTTTGATGGTCATCTCGTACTGGACGGACTTGATCTGACGATTTATGAAAATGAATTCGTGACGCTGCTGGGTCCCAGTGGCTGCGGCAAAACGACGACATTGCGGCTTATTGCCGGGTTTGAAGAACCCGACACAGGTGTTGTCCTGTTTGATGGTCAGGATATTACCCACGTACCGCCCAATCGCCGCCAGGTGAATACAGTTTTTCAGAATTACGCACTTTTTTCGCATATGGACGTTTCCGGAAATATCGCGTTTGGCCCTAAAATTCATGGGAAATCCCGCGATTATATCAAGGACAAAATCCGGTATGCCCTGAAACTAGTCAATCTCGATGGCTATGAACATGCCAATATTGTCGATTTATCCGGTGGCCAGCAGCAGCGGGTTGCTATCGCCCGGGCCATCGTCAACGAACCGCGGGTACTTCTCTTGGACGAACCACTCAGTGCGCTGGACCGCAAATTGCGGCGCAGTATGCAGCTGGAGCTCATGAAAATAAAAAAGGAACTGGGCATTACCTTCGTCTTTGTTACCCACGACCAGGAAGAAGCCCTGAGTATGTCCGATACAGTCGTCGTCATGAATCAGGGCTATGTCCAGCAGATCGGTACGCCGGAAAGCGTCTACAATGAACCGGAAAATGCGTTCGTAGCCGATTTTATCGGAGACAGCAATATCGTCGACGGACTCATGGTCCACGATAAACTCGTGCGTATCCAGGGACTGGATTTTGATTGCGTCGATGTGGGATTTGGCAACAACCGCCCCGTCGATGTACAGATACGGCCGGAAGACATCGAACTTCATAAAGTCCGCGAAGGGGCACTCAACGGCACGGTGACCAAGGTCATCTTTGAAGGGATGAATTACAATATCACCGTCCGGGCCGGGAAAATCGAATGGCTGGTCAAATCGACGCGTGTCTATCACACAGGGGATGCGGTCAGTCTGTGGGTGGATCCCTTCAATATCCAGATTATGAATAAACCGGAATCGGAAGATGAAAGGGCGATGGAAAATGATTAAATCTGCGGCCATGCGCCATCTCTTTGCCCTGCCCTTTCTGCTTTGGGCAGCGCTGTTTATTTTCGTTCCCCTCGTATTTGTCGGCTGGTATGGCCTGACGGGCGGTGACGGGCAGTGGAGTCTTGCTAATGTGGGCGTCCTGCTGCAGTGGGAATATGCCAGGGCACTGGAATTATCTATTCTTCTGGCACTAGTGAGTACCTTGGTCTGTCTCCTCGTGTCGTACCCGCTATGTCTGATTCTGACGGAACGCCAACGCAGTCACGGTGCCCTCATTTTCCTCCTGTTTATCCTGCCCATGTGGATGAATTCTCTCCTGTCTACCATGGCCTGGCAGACGATCCTTGAGAAAAATGGCATTCTCAACCAGTTTCTGCGCTTGTTGTCCCTGCCGGATGTGACGCTCATTAATACGCCGGCAGCTATCGTCATCGGCATGATATACAATTTTCTACCATATATGGTGCTGCCTTTGTATGTATCTCTCTCGAAAATCAATAAAAACGTCATCTTTGCAGCCCGGGATCTGGGGGCCAGCTCGTGGCAGACGTTTACGCGGGTTATCCTGCCGTTGTCTCTGCCGGGCGCTATCAGCGGGATTACCATGGTTTTTATTCCGTCTCTGACGACATTCTTTATCAGTGGCCTCCTCGGTGGCAATAAGGTTCTTTTAATCGGCAATATTGTCGAACAGGAATTCACCATGGCCTATGACTGGCATCTGGGGAGCGGACTATCGCTGGTCCTCATGATTTTTATTATTATCAATATGATGCTGACGGCCTATTTTGACCGCAGCGAAGGGCAGGTGAAGAAATGATGCGTCTCTGGAAAAAAGCCTATGTAGCTTTGATTTTCCTGTTTCTCTACGCCCCTATCGGCGTACTCATCGCCCAGTCGTTCAATGCCAGCCGCTACCGGGGGCACTGGACAGGCTTTACCCTCCAGTGGTACGGCGAACTGTTTCAGAATGAAGGCATCCTGGAAGCTCTGCAGAATACCATTACCATTGGCTTGTCATCCGCGGCCGTGGCGACGCTTCTCGGACTGGTGACCTGTCTGGCTCTGCGCGGTATGGGGCGGCGCCGCCGGTCCGTTTTGATGGGCGTTGCCAATATTCCCCTCCTCAACGCCGATATCGTGACGGGGATTTCCCTCATGCTGCTGTTCCTGGGCCTGGGACTGCGCCTCGGCTACGGTACCATCCTCATGGCTCACATCGTATTCAATCTGCCCTACGTCATCCTCTGTCTCATGCCGCAGATGCTGTCTCTGGACCGCAACTGCTATGATGCGGCACGCGATCTGGGGGCAACACCGCTGATGGCATTCCGCCGCGTAGTCCTGCCGGAACTGCGGCCCAGCCTGTTGGCCGGGTTTATGCTGGCCTTCACCATGTCGGCCGACGATTTCATCATTACTCACTTTACCAAAGGCGCCGGCATCGACACGCTGCCTACAGAAATCTATGCCGAACTGAAACTGGGGATCCATCCGGAAATGTATGCCCTGTCCACACTGGTATTTGTCTTTGTCCTGGTCTTTGCGTTTCTCCTGTTCTGGAACCGGAAACGCATGCAGATAGGCCAGTCAGCACGATAAGGGGGCGGTTACATGAAAAAAATATATATCGTCTCTATTTGTCTGGCTCTCTTGATGAGTATCCTGGCGTTTTCGGGTTGCGGATTTCAGGACGAAGAAGCCGAAGGCGATAGTGTAGTTTATGTGTATAACTGGGGTGACTATATCGACCCCGATACACTGGAACAGTTTGAAGAAGAAACGGGGATACACGTCGTCATGGATGAATTCGATACCAATGAAAGTATGTATCCCCTGGTAGCAGCCGGTGCGGTACGGTACGATGTCATCTGTCCGTCGGACTACATGATCCAGAAGATGATCAAACACGATCTCCTGCAGCCTCTCGATTTCTCCCGTCTTCCCAATGCCCGCCAGTACGTGGGACAGGTGTTTTATAAGCAGTCGGAGACGTTCGATCCGGGAAACATCTATTCCGTGCCGTACTGCTGGGGAACGGTTGGAATCCTGTACAACCGCACCATGGTCGATGATCCTGTAGACAGCTGGGATATTCTCTGGAATGAAAAGTATAAGAATGAAATCCTCATGCAGGATTCGCCCCGCGATGCTTATATGGTAGCCCTGAAGCGGCTGGGGTATTCTCTGAATACGACAAACCCGGATGAAATGCGTCAGGCCCGGGATATGCTCATTGCTCAGAAGCCACTCGTCCAGGCGTATGGCATCGATGATGTCAAAGATAAACTCGTCTCCGGGGAAGCCGCCATGGGTGTCATCTTTTCCGGAGAAGCCCTGCGTATGATGCTGGAAAATGAAGACCTGGCCTACGTCGTGCCCAAAGAAGGGACCAATCTCTGGATTGATTCGTGGGTAATCCCTAAAAATGCGGCCCATGTAGAAAATGCCCATGCCTTCATCGACTTCATGAGCCGGCCCGATATTGCCCTTAAAAATTTTGAATACCTGACATATTCGACACCGAATACAGCCGTTCCGGAAATGGAAGAGGATGAAGACTATAAGGATAATCCCGTCGTATTCCCACCGCCGGAAGTTTACGAAGGACAGGAAACGTATCAGGATCTCGGTGAAGACGGCGACAAGATGTACAATGAAGGATGGATACAGGTAAAAGTGTATTAAACCTGTAACATAAAGGATGGTATAATAAGGTCATAGTAAAGGAGGGTGATGATGATGAAACAACACTTGAAAGTTATGGCTGCCCTGGCCTGTCTTATGGGGCTGGGGAGTCCAGCTGTCATGGCGGCCAGCTGGACGGATACGCTGCAGCAACTGGCAAAGAGCGTGCCGGCAGTCAGTCAGGTTTTAAAGGAAACAGGAATTTCGTCTACTGTACCGGTACCGGGCACTGCTGCGACGACAGGAACGACGACAACTCAGAGCGGGACAGAACCGGCTGGAACGGAAAAACCGGCTGTACAGGCATCTCATCTGGAAGTCGTGCTGCTCATCGATAAGAGCGGGTCCATGAAAGGCCTGGAAGAAGATACGGTAAAAGGCTACAATTCCATGCTGGCCAAAGAACGGCAGTTGTCGGTGCCGACAAATGTGACGACCATCCTGTTCAGCAGTGATCACGAAATCCTGGCGGACCGTAAGCCGATTTCTGAGGTGCCCGATATGACCCTTGATTCGTATAAGGTCCGTGGCGCGACGGCATTGTACGATACTATTGGCGATGCCATCGAAAAAACAGAAGCGGTCAAAGGCATCGATGATACGGGCAGCAAAGTCCTGTTTGTCATCATCACGGACGGACTGGAAAACTACAGTCAGACCTATGACCAGGAAAAAGTCAGGAAACTGATTGATGCCCAGGAAGAAAAAGGCTGGGAATTTGTCTTTATCGGTGCCAATATGGATGCTGAAAAGGAAGCGGATACGATCGGCATCAAGAAAGAAAATGCCGCGACCTATGAAAATAGTGAAAAAGGCGTTCAGGCCAACTATCAGGCCGTATCCCAGATGGTACATAGTCTGGCTACGACGTCCAGTCTGGTCGGATCCCCCTGGAAAAATTCTATCGTACCGGGAAAATAGATGGATGCAGAAAAGAGAGTGCCCCGTGACCGTATCATGGTTCATGGGGCAGATTTTTTACTCTCCATCTGACTTTTTAACTTTAACCTTTTGACATTTACATTGGGAGGCGTATAATAATAGGTGAAAAGAAAAGTGCTATTTCGGTTTCCAAAAAGAGGAGATGGAATGCCATGAAAAGATTGACACACGAAGTACAAAAGAAAACGGTAGGATTGATTGTAGACCGCATTATGTCAGAAAAAAATCCGGAAGACCGGAGAAAGTCATTGAAACACTTGTCCTTTGTTATGGAACATCTTTTTGGCGACTTATTTGAAAAAGAATCCTTTGAAGAAGCCCGCCGTCTGATTGATGAAGATGGCAAATGGTTCCATTTTTTGGACCATGCGTTGAACACGCTCAACCCGAATATCGTCAAAACGGCTGTCATGGATCTGGGATTTGAAGCCGGTTTTTATGGGCTCCGTGCCCGTAATGCCGCAAAAGCGAAATATCACTGTAATATCCCCTGGGCTATTCTTTTTGATCCGACCAGTGCCTGCAATATGCATTGTATCGGATGCTGGGCTGCCGAATACGGCCATACGCTGAATCTGTCCTTCGATGTGATGGATAAAATCGTGACCCAGGGCAAGGAACTGGGCTGTCATTTCTATCTGCTGACCGGCGGGGAACCACTCGTCCGCAAAGCCGATATCATCCGCCTCTGCCGTAAACATCCCGATTGCGAATTCCATGCGTTTACCAATGGGACCCTCATTGACGATGCCTTTTGTCATGAAGTGACCGATGTAGGCAATCTGAGCTTTTCCCTCAGTGTCGAAGGATACCGGGAAGTCAACGACAGCCGCCGCGGTGCCGGTCATTTCGATAAGGTCATGCATGCCATGGATCTGCTCCGGGAACACGGCATCGTCTTTGGCACGTCTATCTGTTACACCCGCAAGAATATTGAAACGGTTACATCCGATGATTTTCTCGACCTGCTGATCCGCAAGGGCGCTTATTTCACCTGGTATTTCCATTATATGCCTGTCGGTAACGACGCGTCACCAGACCTGATGCCGACGAAGGAACAGAGAGCCTGCATGGTACGCCGTGTCCGCGAAATCCGCAGTGTCAAAGGCGGTAAACCTATTTTTGCCATCGATTTCCAGAACGACGGTCAGTATATTGACGGATGTGTAGCCGGTGGCCGGAACTATTGCCATATCAACCCCAATGGTGACGTGGAACCGTGTGTATTCATCCATTATTCCAGTGCCAATATCAAGAACCAGAGTCTGCTCGAATGTCTGCAGCAGCCTTTGTTCAAAGAATACGCCAAAGGCCAGCCGTTTAACCACAATCATCTGCGTCCGTGCCCGATGCTGGAAAACCCGCAGTATCTGGCAGCTATGGTCAAACGGAGCGGGGCGAAATCGACGGATCTGATTTCGCCGGAATCGGCAGAACACCTGTGCGCAAAGTGTAAAGAATATGCGAAACAGTGGCAGCCTGTAGCAGATACGCTGTGGAAAGAAATCCAGGAAAAAGGAAAACATGATATAGAACAAAAGAAAGACCCCTTACCGAAATGCGGTTGATGGGATAAACAGAACGACGATGCCGTACGGAGCAATCACTGCTTCGTACGGCATCGTCATTTTTATATCAGAAATCAAGGGATTTCTTCATGCTCTTTATGGATTGGTTGATGGATTTCATGCTCTGGTCCAGGCTCTTTATATTGCGGCCTATGGCGGCCTGTGTTTCTTTGCTTTCCTTATAGTTGTCGAGACCGCGGAATTCTGTCGTTTTCCCGCTTTCGGCGTCGCGGATCCGTACCGGGCTGATCTGGACATCGCCGTCTACGATGTGCAGGGCATCGGTTGCGATATCGCCCATGTCAGTGCTGATGACGACATCATAGAAATCAAGCTCGTGATAGCGGTTATTGAAGCGCCCGGAAATGGAATTGAAATGGAGAGGGAAATAGTAGCCGCTGCCAGACTGGAATGATCCATAAGCACTGAGGTGACGGGGATTGCCGTCGCAGCGCATAGTGATATCCATGGCGACGAGAGTCCGGAATTTCATGTCGTGCAGAGCCGTACTGCTGTTAAGGTCTTCCCCGTGCCCATATATGTTGTAGGCCCGGGTTTCCAGATTATAATCGCCATAGGCATCGAGTGTGCCGCCGTATACCTTTGCTTTAACCTGAGTGAACTGGAGCAGGGAATCACGGTAATAGACATCGCCTGATACATCGGTAAAACGCAAAGCCGGCAGATTCAGCCGTTCCATATGGAGGCGGCCCCGCGCTTCCGGCTGGTCCAGCGGTCCTGTAGCGTGAAATGTCAGCGTCATCTGGTCGTGGATGTTATCGCCAAAGCCCAGGGAAGATGGATCTACGTTAACGATATCCGTGTGCAGATCTATCGTAGGGATTTTAGTAGTCAGGTCGATTTTTCCCTTGATGGCGATGCCGTCGCCTACGGCCGTGCCGGCAAACCGTCCGGTAGAGACCTGGATATCCGCCCGTTTTCCCGTATATACGCCGATATGGGCATTGACGCTTTCCATGATGTAATGGCGGCTCATGTGATACGATTCCAGCTGGCAGTTGTGTAGATCCAGAGAGGCA